>NZ_CP185814.1:0-93157 GCF_052400455.1 Serratia sp. (in: enterobacteria) | reverse complement strand
AAGTTAATGGCTGTTTAGAACAGCTAAACTTTACCTAAGCAATAGCAAATTTATTTAAATAATTACTTTCGCTCAACAAAATTAATAATTACCAAAAAGTTTTATTTAATTATTAAATTTAAATGCATTTCAATAAATGTGGTACTGGGTGGGCGATACAACCCTATGGTTTGAGCATATGGGGAATATGTTGGAAAACCATGAAATACATCTGTACTTAAGGAGTAAGCCGTCCGTAAAAATCCAAGCGATGTATTACTTAAACGCTAGAGCAAAAAGTAGGTGCGGGCGTTCCGCTCCTTAAAAATGGAGGAAAGACCTGCTCGACATTGTGGCTTATCAATCCATGCGAAGACGTAAATAATCACCTCGGAATAAAAATCAGGATGCATTGCTTGACGAAATCACGCGGCTTAAAAAGCAGATTAATCAGTTGCAGCTTAAGCGCGATATCCTGACAAAAACGAATGAACTGATAAAAAAAGACATGGGCATCAGGGGCCTGATCTTGAAGAACAGGGAGAAAAACCAGGTCGTTGATGACCTTAAGGAAATATATTCCATCGCTGAACGGCTCTGTGTTCTGAAGCTTGCCCGGAGATAATGTTTTTATCATAAAGCGATCCGGCGTCTGAATGTAGTGGATCGCTGATTTAGGACACGTCTGAATCCTGTTAAAGTTAAAACAGTGAATATGAGGTGATGCATGATCAAGGCCCGGCGAACTCTCTGAGCTTTTCTGTGGCTAGTGCGGTGCGGGTCCAAAGTCGCTGTAGTTTTCACGCAGCAGCGCCAAAACTTTTATTCTCAGTTGCTCAGGAAGGCTATGGTTTCCAGGTTTACCTTGTTTTAAGCTGGCAAGCCCAGGAGTTCCTGACAAGCGAAACTTATCCATCAGACGCTGAACCTGACGTTCACTGAGATCCAGTTGACTTGCAGCATCCCGACAACGTAGCCGTTTTTCACAAACAGACTGGATCACCTGGGCACGAAATAACTCTTTATCAGACATAGTCACCAACATTTTTCGGATCCCTGAAGTCACAAAAACTTAGAGCCTTTATGCCAAAAAAAGGGACATTTCTAAATGGTTAAAAAGTGACATTGCTAAATTGCTCTAACTTAAAATGTCTACCCGAAGTTGAAATGTCACCTTGGTGAAAGTTGAAAAGAGAAAAGGGCATTAGCGTTTGAGGCTGGCTCTGAATTCTTCGGGGTTGGCCAGGGCCGGGTTGATGGCCCTGAGTTGCTCCTAGATTCTGGCCTGCGCTCGTCGTTTGGGCATCCTCTTGCTGCGCTCTCTTTGACCATCCCGGTCACACTCGTCCTGCTGGACTTGCGCCAGCTTCAGCACCGCGCCGAGGCGTTTGTTGTCCACGATGGCACCCTGGTCAACGATGGCCAGCTTGTCGAAGACCTGATAGGTCAACGTCCTGTAGCCGTACTTAAAGGCCAATGTGCCGTCAGGATAGTCATAAACCATGATTTTCTCGCCGGCAATTCTTGTGTTTTCTTCTGTCGGCTCAACGAGATACAGCATCTTATCGTATTGGAATGTCAGGGATTTCGAGAGTGTTCTGAGCTCCTGCCAGGCAAAGATATCATCCAGTTCTGTTGGCTGCGACGGGCCGATGGAGATTTTTTGGGTATTTGGGGGCTTTGGCAAAGCGGCGGTTGAAGTCCAGGATGAAGCCGTCCAGCCAGGTGTTGGCTTCCTCGATGCTGTTGATTTTCTCGAGCCGCATCTCTTTGATTAGTCGGTCCTGGAGTGTCAGGTTAGCACGCTCGACGCGGCCTTTGGCCTGAGAACTATTGGCGCAAATGAGCTCGATGTTCAGGTCATGCAGAACGCGTCCAAACTGCGTGGTGCCGGTGCGGCGAGTTTCAGCCTGGCTGACGCGAAAAACGGCATGCTTATCACTGTAGAACGCCACAGGTTTACCATGTTTATCAATGTATTCCCGCGTCGCCAGCATGTAATCGAAGGCCGATTCTGTTTCACAGAACCGCAGGTGCATCAGCCGACCGGTTAGCGTCGTCAATGTAAATCAACAGGCAGCATTTTGATGCGCGGCCCTCAAACCAGTCATGGTGAGAGTCGTCAATTTGAATAAGTTCGCCAAGACAGTCGCGGCGATAGCGTGGTTGATAGACCCGAGGCTTGCGTCGAGCATGAGGAACCCAGAGGCCGTCAGCAATCATCCAATGACGAACAGTTTCTACAGAGATCGATATTTGGTGGCGTTCGCTAAGCTTTTCTGTGGCTAATGTAGGACCGAAGTCACCGTATTTTTCGCGTAGCAACGTCAGCACACGCAGCTTGAGATCATCCGGAACGCGGTTGTTTGCGGGATTGCCGTGTTTACGCGAGGTTATGCCGGCGGCGCCGTCAGCAAGATACCTGACAAGGATTCTCTGCAGTTGCCGTACGCTGAGCTTCAGCAGTTTGGCCGCAGCAGCCTGGGTCAGAAGTTTGTCGCAGACTTGCTGTAGTACGGGAATACGATTCAGTTCTTTCTGGCTCATGGTCACCAACATAGACGCTCCGGATGGTCTGCTTGTGAAGAAACAGACTAACCGAAAGGCGACATTTTAACTTTGGTAAAACACGACATTATTGCTTTGGACTGACATAAAAGGTACAGATAATACGCATTATGTTAAATTGTCATTTCGTTTAAAACTCTTTGGGATAACTCTATACTGCTCATGGATATCTCTCCTTAAGTCATTTTAAAATACTCTGAGCTATCTGTTAAACCTGTAACTATCTAGATCTCAAAATCTCTCCCAAGGATAGCGGTGGACCATATTTTATCTTGGCATATTGCTACTGTTGGGAAATTTAAATAGTCAGTGAGTAAATGTTACAATCCAGCGACCAAAAGCGAATAAATAACGAGCCACATACTTAATGTTGTGACTTACTTCCAAAAGAAAAATTAATAATATAACCAGTAAAAAAGCAAGACAAACGCGAGGAATCTCCATAATCAGCTTCTCACTTTTAAATGAATAAACCTCATTCAACTAACCAGATTCATTCATTGCCACCCCCTATTTCCCTACTAGTTAAAAGCCCCTGGTACGTCTCGCAATCTAACAATAGTTTAGCAAAATTATATGTTTTTCTTTAAAAGCCTTCTCATGAGTATTAATATAAAAACTCGATAACCTTACCAACATTTAACACCTTAGATTAGATTGTATTCACACTCTGCCCCCTGCACTACAAGTCAAATTCATTTTTTTGTTTACCTCCATCTATTGTCAGTAAGTTCTAAATTCTTAATATTTATTTTTTAACTGATGTGTCAAGGTTCGTTTCTAAAGTAGAAATTCATATAGTGACATGCGTACTGTCTTAAAAATATCACAATACACTAATCGCACAACCATTATTATGGTTAATCATTACCAACAAATAAAATTCAAGCACCAGACAAAACTGCAGCGAATCCGGCTCCAATAGCTACGGCAAAAACAGCAATCACTACAACGGCTGTAGCCCCGACTCCGGCACCTACAGCTGCTGCCGTTTTCCCTTTTGAAATATCTTTTCGTTCAAGTGAGACAATATCATTAAACAATAAGGTATCCCCCGTATTAGTAATGATACCTTGTGCCGTTGTTCTCTGAACAGTAATTGTATTTTGATTTCCATTCTTAAGCCTGTACTTCACAACATCCCCAGAATAAAGTGGTGGTGATACTTGATAATAAGTATAGCTATTATTCACCTGCTCTTTGCGTAGCTGAACAGAATCGTAGGATGTGCATCCAGTAACGGTGATACTCATCGTAAGCAACATTGCTATACTTAAAGTAAATCTTCTCATTATTAAATCCTTAGCGCCATACGCGCCATTATTTTTATAGAAAACATCTAAATACATTAGCATTTAATTTGAAAATAGCAAATTGATTTCATCAGGTCTATACTAATTTTTTATTTGGTTTGATTCGATTTTATTTAATCGTCACAGGCGCCCTACGGTACGGTTATGCCGGCTAAATGCCTTATCTAGCGACGGTACCATATGGGTAATCCAGCTATGGAGAGTGGAATGCTCGATCTACTTCACCCAATCTTCCAACTTCAAACCCGGCACCCGCTCAAACTCCCGCGTATTATTCGTCACCAGTATAGCGCCGGCAGCAATGGCATGCCCGGCGATCGCCGTATCGTTCGGGCCGATCGGTGTGCCGGCCGCGGCCAGGATGGCCTTGATCTCGGTTGTGGCGTCCACTGCGGCCCGATCCCAGGACAGAATGGCATCAAGGCGGACGCAGAAGGCCTCAACTAGCTGAGCGTGGCGCGGAGAGGCCTTCTTGCCGACAACGCCGAAACGCATTTCCGCGTAGGTGATGGCGGAGACAACTATGCGGTGGTTACGCAGTACAACCTGCTCTAGACGTTTGATCACGGCTTCCGGCTGCTCGCGCATGATGAACGAACAGATATTGGTGTCGAGCATATAGGTCTTATTCACAAGTCAAATCGTCCTTCGTCGCTGACCACGTCCGCACGCTCTGCCATAAAGTCCGGATCGGCCTTTTCCAGTTGCGCGAACGAGCCCCAAGTCGGACGGACGGGACGCAGGATGATATTGTCCCCTTCCCGGACGATCTCGAGCTCACTCACCCCCTCAAAATCCAGATCGCGGGGCAGACGGATGGCACGGTTGTTGCCGTTTTTAAAAATCGATACTGTTCGCATGATGTCCTCTTGGTTTATGGCCCATCGGCATATGTTTAGTATATGCCGATGCATAGCATATGTATAGTCAAGACTATTTGCTTTCTTTCATTTTCACGGTCATATAGAGACTCGTATTCAGATGAATGCTCATCATCAACGGTAAAGGGAACAATGCATCCTCTCATTTTTATGAATATTGTGACGCTCACTGAATCTGTCTCTCTTGGTAAAAATTACTGCAGTAGTGGTCGTGATGAAGTGACAACTGTTGCAGGCATCTCCCGGTATGATGCTCCAAACTGGATGGAGGAAGTATAGAGTTTGCACTTTTTCGGTAAAAAGCGAGGAAACCCGATCCTCCACAGACTTACCCCCTTAATATGTTGATAACCTATATATGGTGCTTTACAGGTGAAATGGTACACATCATGTGGTACATGTGATCTCCCGATGCCCTCCAGGGGTGGTGACTGCCGTCGAGTTTTCAACTGAACGTTTCGGTATTTATCCGTTATACTCCAGTTTTACCGATTTAAGGATCCGCTCGAGCAGATTTATTACGAACGATCCCCGCACAGATCTCAGGCACAATGGCACAGAGATGAAAGCGTGTCTTCTACCCAACATTCTGAACGTGCCTGCTTTTTAAGCAGATTGCGCTACGTAAAAAATAATTTTTCAGCAAGGTCATGATGCTGCAGATTTTGCGTAGCGCGATCAAAATAAAGCCCTCACTCCCCTGCTCTTTTGGCGCGGCTCATGAGGAAAGGTGGAAGAATTTTCTGCTAATACGATGTTGAATTTTCGAGGTGAACTGTGTCACTGATAGCCTATCAGCCTCCCGCCTCCGGTGCGGAGACGCTCCCCAGCCCCTACTTTGATTTTGCCCAGGCCGTAGCTATGCGACGGATGGCACTGAACCTGTCGGATCAACCAGCCTATCTGCTGGCACCAGAGATCACTTTGTTGCTCGACAATATCGCCGATCTGCGCCGGCGGATGTTGTTTGATTTTTTATGGAACACCGGCGCACGGATCAACGAAGCCCTGGCCGTTACACCGAAAGACATTGTACTTGATGCCGTCAAACCTTTTGTTGTGCTACGGACATTAAAGCAACGTAACCAGACAGCAGGTCGCCGCGGCCGGCCCGTTAAAGATACGCCGGTTAAACGAACCTTGCCGTTACTTGACCCCGGTTTTGTACGCCGGCTGCGTGATCATCTGGCCACCTTTACCCGTTATGTCACCAAGCCGGTATGGGAGATCTCCGATGACACCGCACGAAATTGGTTGAAAGAAGCCTTGGGTAATGCACAACGCACGGGGATGAACTTCTCCATTGAGAACATCACGCCACATACGTTTCGGCACAGTTTTGCCATGCATCTGCTCTATAACCGGGTACACCCGAAGATCCTGCAGTCGTTCATGGGACACCGGGACTACAAAAGTACCGAGATCTATACCCGGGTTTTTGCACTGGACGTTGCCGGCCAGCTGGGTGTGCGCTTCGAGATGACCCCGGAGCAGGCGTTGCAACTGCTCAGCCCGAACAGATAATCTCTCCACCTTGAGTTGCGCGATTGACTGTTTGAGGGGCTCATAAGTGACATAGTCACTTAAGTTACAAGGATTTCGGGGGCTGGAGCCGGGCGTACTCTTAAATGCGCTGCCTTGGCCAGCAAAGAGACGTTGAATTCACCGTACCACTCACGCATATTTGTATGACTCAGTAATACAAGAGGAGGGGGATTCAAATGGCACGAGTAACCAGTGTAATACTGGGTGAACATTTTACGGGTTTTGTGGGTGAAATGGCCCAATCCGGCCGCTATACCAATACCTCTGAAGTGCTTCGTGATGCGTTAAGGCTGATGGAAACGCGTGAACAACGTATTCAAAGCGTCCGGGAGATGGTTCTGGCTGGCGTGAATGCCCCTGTGAGTCATCGCACCATGGAGGAGATTTTTGCAGCAGCAACGAAGGATGCCAATGTATAAACTCTCCACGTTGGCTGATGGGGATATCTATGATCTTACGCTTTATACTATTCAGCATGTTGGCCTTATCCAGGCTAAACACTGTCATGAAGGGATCACGAAGATCGTTGAATTGCAGGCGAAAAATCCCGAGTTAGGTACTCAATGTCCCTGCTTCTGCCAGGGTATGCGGTGCTTTCAATACAAAAAGCATGGGGTATATTTTTTTAAAAAAGGGGAGGAAACTCTAATTTCACGTGTCATTCATCAATCTATGGATGTTGATGCTCAAGGTTTCCCCGGTTAACCCCTGCTGTTCGCTAAATATCCAGACATTGTTCACAACCCACGGTCAGCTAACAACTATCGTCTGGGTTCGTTGATAGCCATACTATAAACAGTAAACTATCTCTGCACGCCATTTTTTATGCTTAAAATCAACATGATAGTGTCACAACTCAGTGTTTTTTTACATTACGGGTATTACTCAGCCCTCTTTCGACGTTGGGCTCTGCATTTGATAGCATCCAGCGTCGCCCTTTCCTTCTCACCGTTCCCTATTTTCTTATACCAGCCGGCCAATTTTCTTAGGTCAGGTACACTCACCTTCTCGTTAGGATCATAGGCATCCAATTGAGCCATATACTGGGTCATCACCGCGATACATTTTCTAGCCCATTCTCCTTCAGCGGCCGAGCCCGCCGTTACATGAGGGCGACGAGGCAGGCGTGGTCGCATTGGTTTTGTCGCTTCCGGAGCGGACTCATCGACATAGGTAAACTTGATGGCATGCACGGAACGCCCCATCTTGACAGGTTCCCAAATCACCGAAATATCGGTTGAGGCATTGATGCGATCGAGTGAAGGTTGCAGCAGTTTTTGCCTGAAGTCCCGGTAATCCTGGTATTTTCCTTGCAGATTAGCCTTCTCTCGCATCCATTCGATCTCAAGGGTGACCTCAATGGTCCCATGACTCCGATACCGTGTCAGGTTACGCGCCTTCACCAACCAGCTGTAAAGACGGATCGAGAAAGGCGTATCAAGCCGGGCCAGGTTGATAAAGTCCAGTTTGGTAAAGCTTTCTTTCAGCTCAAAAAGATAAGGGGCAACGTCCTGTCCAAAACGTAGTACGACCGCACTATGATCATCATTGTTGACATACTCAAGACGCGAAAACCAGGAAAGTTGAACAGTTCTGACCTTCCCATTCCTGTCTTCTTTGTAGATTGTCACCGGTTTTTTCATCAGGCTGTCAGCCGCATCACGGAGTTGTCGGTGGCTACTGGTCGGGTTGACCCCGTAAATACGCTGGTAATCACGAGGATATAGCGTGTACAACATGTCCGGTTGTGGCTTTCTGCTGTCAATCTGCGCAAGGGCCAGGTTCAGGAGACGCATTTCGTCAAGAGTGACACCATAGGCGCCCTCAAGAAGATCATTCCCCTGTACCACAGTCAATGTGTCATGATTCATTCGCTCTATCCATAATGTGGAAACACAGATTCATTATTCCACATTAATAAGGGGCGCGTAAATTGTAATAGCCTCGTGATCCATGATATTCCTCACAACAAATCCATTCTCATCAGGAAATGATTCCACCTGTCTTTTCTACGATAATGTCAGTGTACGCAGAGACATCGCACCGCTACAGGTAAAATCTCCACCTTTACTGCACGAAGACAGGAAATTTCTCCCCCTATAGAAAACTTGCCCCAGGTGAGTTGCGGAGCAAAAAACTGCTACAAGCGCAAGCTGTATACAGAATCCGTTCTCAGTACGGCTCATCATATGCACATGAAATCATTCCCCCATTCCCCTCCTTCGAACAGATAATTTATCCACCTGTGTTTGCTGCATAAACAGGCGTGGATCTGCAGAAATCGTCAATTTATACAGGAAAATTCTCCACATACATTTTGGCAATACAGGAAATCCCTCCACCTTGATTTATTCCCGTACACATCAAGTTAAACAGTACCCATGCTCAATAACAGGAAAAACCTCCACCGTTACTTACAGCCGGTGCATAAAATCATTCCACCTGTAACGCACTTTAAGCAGGTAATACGCTCCACTTCCCTGGTACACGAGCAGAAAATCCCTCCACCGATAAGTGATAACCCGTTGAACAGTAATGAGGGTTGCAACAGAAAAATTCTCCACATTTTACCGTATTCTCGTGTTGGCCACCGAACTGCCAGGTCTGGCCGTGCAATAGAGTGTCGCGGGCCGAAACAGAAAATTGCTCCACCTTTGTTCCTGGTCCTTGCAAGGTACCTAATCATGGATTTGGCTGATCCTATGGCAATCATAGCGCTGCTTTGAGCCCAACATCATAATTTATCAACAGAAATTCCTTCTTCATATGGCATGAAAAGGATCCACGTGGATCATGAAATAGATCCACGAAAGACAGGAAAAAACTCCACATAATTTCGCATAACATATTGATATTTTTAACTTAAATTAATGAAAAAGAGAAAAGTAAAAAGAATAAAATAACAAATATCCTTCGGATATCTGTTTACGATCATCGGTTCAAAAATCCCTCCCCTTTACGTATTCATGATCATATTGGATCTGTCTTGGTTGATATGCCTCACCTTTTTGCCTTATTTGTTCCATTATGCGTTTTAATTGTTGTTTTGCGTTTTTGTTGGTGTTTTACTATAAAGATGCAAAACAATGTGTAAGGGATAATATGGATCTCAAGTCAACGCTGGATCGTTGTATAGAACGCGGTCAATTCATGACGCAGGAAATCGCTAAAGCGCAATTTGGTAACGACAGCCCAGAAGCTCGCGCGATTACCCGGCGTTGGCGGATCACTGAAGCTTCAGATCTCGTCGGTGTTACAGCACAAACGATCCGAAATTATGAAGAGTCTGGAAAGTTGCCATCCCCAGAGACGGCGATGATCGGACGGGTTGAACAACGTACCGGATACTCGATACAGCAAATCAATGCAATGAGAGATGTTTTTGGTACCCGCCCGGCGAGACCGGCTGGCCAGGATCCTGTTGTTCTCGCCGTAGCGGCTCATAAAGGCGGAGCGTATAAAACATCCACGTCAGTACATATTGCCCAATGGATGGCACTGCAAGGGTTGCGTGTCCTTTTAATCGATGCCACGGATCCCCAGGCAACCGCATCGCTTTATCACGGTTATGTTCCGGATTTGCATATTCATCCGGAAGATACCCTTCTCCCGTATTATTTGGGGCAACGTGACGATGCGGCTTATGCCATCAAACCAACTTGCTGGCCAAACCTGGACATCATTCCTTCTTGCCTGGCCGTACACCGTATCGAATCCGAAATTTATCCGCTGCATGATGCGGGGAAACTCCCTGTTGCTCCTCATCTTCTTCTGCGGGCTGCTATTGAGTCTGTTTGGGACAGTTATGATGTAATCGTGCTGGATAGTGCGCCAAACCTTGGGATAGGCACCATCAATGTCGCCTGTGCAGCGGATGTGATTGTCGTTCCAACGCCGGCTGAGCTGTATGATTATGTTTCTACCCTGCAGTTCTTCACCATGTTGCGCGATTTGATGATCAATATTGACTTGAACGGTTTTGAACCTGATGTTCGCGTTCTGATAACCAAATTCAGCAATGCAGTCGGTAGCCAATCTCAATGGATGGATGACCAAATCCGTAACGCCTGGGGTGGAATGGTCCTGAAGGAAGTAGTTCGTGTGACTGATGAAGTCGGTAAAGGTCAGGTCAGGATGCGTACCGTTTTCGAGCAAGCGGCTAACCAGCGTTCAACACCGGCTGCCTGGCGTAACGCGGTGGCTATTTGGGAACCAGTTTGTGCTGAGATCTATAATCGATTAATTAAAACGCGTTGGGAGAATGCGTAATGAAAAGAGCCCCTGTATTACGTCATGCACCAACGATCAATTTTGATGACGCTAAAGCGGTTTCGGTCAAAGAGAGTGAACTTTCACCCTCGGCACCTGCAGTAAGCCAGCTGTCTTCACGTGTTAGCACAATGAAAGGAAACAGTATCACCCTACCAGTATGTGGGGAGGATGTTACCTTTGTTCTGAAAACTATCGCGGCGGATCAGATAGCAGTAAAAACAACCATCTTTGCCGGTAATGAACGTCTTCAGGACTTATTGACCGAATCTTCCCTGGATGATCTATTACCCTCGTTCCTGACGTCGGGTCAACAGTCCCCTGCTTTTGGGCGCAGTCATAATGGTCTTGTCGAAATTGCAGATGGCAGTCGACGTCGTAAGGCCGCTATTCTTACCGGCTGTGAATACAAAGTTCTCGTCGGTGAATTGAACGATGCGCAAATGCGCTGGCTATCCCAAATTGGAAACGACTATCGGCCGACCAGCGCATATGAGCGTGGTTTACGCTATGCTCGTCGGCTCTTTTCTGAATTCGGTGGCAACGTCAGCCATCTTGCTGAAGCAGAGAACATATCGCGCAAGATTATTCAGCGTTGTATTAAAACCGCCGAACTGCCACTTGAAACTTTGCAGCTGTTTGCTAATCCCAATGAACTAAGCGCCCGTAGTGGAGAAATGCTCTACAGGTTCCATGAGTCTGATTTTGCTGCGCTTAAGTTGTTGACTCAAATTTTGCGAGAGCAACAATCTGAAGGTGCCACATTCAGTACCGAAGAACTGTTAAAGCGTCTGATGCCTGTAACCAGGGCTAAGCCAGATGTCACCGTGCGTAAGTTTGCAGCGGGTATTGAGGCGAAATACTCGGCTAATGCAGTTTCATTTAACCTAACGGGTGCTCCGGCTAGCCTGATAGAGCGTATTGAAATTCTACTAGCCGAGCATGCCAAACAGCAAAAGCCCTGATTTTTCAAGTGGGACCATGGTCCCACTTCTCAACTATATCTTTTTACTTCACAGTACCGGTGATATGTCGATAGGTGGGACCATGGTCCCACTTGGAACGCGGAGAATGCGTTGTTCTCGACGTTGGTACTTCGGGGTATCATATTTGTTTGATGGCCGGTGGCTCAGATTCTCAATGAGCAATCCTTAGAGTGAGAGCTCAACGTCTAATTCTTTGTTATTCCAGTATACATCTACTCTTTCAGAAATCTGTTGGATCTGGCAAATATGCTTCATCACAAAACCTTGATTGGGAGTTGCATATGCGTGAAAGCGTAATCTGTCCCTTTTTGAGATATTGCAAATCTATCATTATTCCAAATCGAATTATGGTCGACTTATTATGGTCACGTATGCGGTGACTATCGACGAATAGTTGAGTGAGGGTATCATGCCAAATGTCATTCTTAGTGAAAGTAGTGTAAGCATCAGCGAGCTGAAAAAGAATCCAATGCGAATCGTTGGGGCCGGTAACGGTTTGCCGGTGGCGATCTTGAATCGAAATCAACCGGCATTTTATTGTGTGCCCGCTGCATTCTATGAAAAAATGTTAGATGCTCTTGATGATCAGGTTCTATGTAGATTGCTCAATGAGCGCCGTAATGAGGAGTTCATTGATGTCGTTTTTGATCAGTTCACATGACTTATAAAGTTAAATTTCGTGAGAGTTACACATCCACTACCTTGACCCGTACGCGTCAACAAAGCTGACCGTCCTGGTGTTACGGTTTAACTGACAGCCGTATTGCCGTTTTTGACATTTTCTTTCTGTAACTATCTTCTGTTACTTCGATGATGTATCCATGGTGGAGTCTGTTTGCCGGCACTATTGTTTTGTCCACGAAGATACTGCCCAAATTTCTTACATAGGCACAAGACACCTATCACGATTACCGGGTAGAAGCACCTCGTTGAGTCTCAGCGACGACCGGGCTTGCAGCAACTCGTCGGCACTGTAGAACCGGATCCCAATAGCCTTGGCTTACTACGTCATCCAAGGACGCTTTACACCTGTCATGTTGACGCCGAAGCTGATGTGACACATTAGTTCATTGAGCAGCAACCCGGCGATCGTTGCTAGATCAAGCCTGGCAAAGCAGCCTTTGCAGCACGAATGTGTAGAATGAAGAATTGAGCATCATCTTCCCCTCCTGATTGGACAGATTTCACGTAGCGCGATCAGTCAGTCTGGCGGCTTCGCGAAATGGTCTTTGCAAGCGCTCTGGATGTGCCCCGCTATTTGCTGGCGCTGGAAATTGCGGGGCTGCTCGACTATCTGCCCGAGCTGTGTCTG
Source organism: Serratia sp. (in: enterobacteria) (assembly GCF_052400455.1). Lineage (NCBI taxonomy): Bacteria > Pseudomonadati > Pseudomonadota > Gammaproteobacteria > Enterobacterales > Yersiniaceae > Serratia > Serratia sp. (in: enterobacteria). The sequence goes on along the minus strand of NZ_CP185814.1, from coordinate 80,304 downwards.
CGTATATTGATCAAAACCCTGTGGAACATCAGTGCCGACATCAATAAAGCTCTGACGCTAACGCTGGGAGATCTGTTCTTCAACTGCTCGCTGCCGTTTGTCCGGCGGCGGACCCTGAAGCAACGTACGCCACGGCGGCAGTGACGGTCGACCAGCGATGCATCTGTTGATGAATGATGTGCACGTCGAGCAGGTCCAGGCACTGATGGGTCATAGCGCCTTGGAAATACCGAAATTTATACCCGGAGCTTCGCACTGAATGTCACATCGGGTATGGTCTTTCCCCTACCCGTTGATGAGTCGCGGGGAGCACTTGCGCTCTCACCCTAAGATAACCATCTGGTTTTACGATAAATCGCAAATACGATTTATCGTAAAAACGTATTTGATGATTTCTGTATTGATCTGCCCCTTGCTTATGCATACACTACAATTTAATCGTAATTGTTAGTTTACAGAAATAAGGTTTTACTGAAAATAGTAATAATCCACACCAGGAGAGCCTGATGATTATCTCTGTATTGAACCAAAAAGGGGGAGTTGGCAAAACCACTCTCAGCGTCAATATTGCTGCCCGTCTGGTGGCTGATGGCGCGCGCGTATTACTACTTGATGCTGATCCTCAGGGCAGCGCCTTGGACTGGGCGGCAGCACGAGAAGAGGTTTCCGCTTTTCCGGTACTGGGGTTGCCTCGCGCCACACTGCACAAAGATATCGGAAAATTCACCCATGATTACGAGCACATTATCATCGATGGCCCACCCCGCGTCACGGATATGGCCCGTTCCGCCATTATGGCGGCAGACCTGGTTGTGATCCCTGTACAACCCAGTCCGTATGACGTGTGGGCGGCACAGGAAGTGGTAACGTTGATCCAGGAAGCCAAGATATATAAAGAAAATCTTAAATCTGTATTTGTGGTTAATCGTAAAATCGTAAATACTGCGATTGGCCGTGATGTCGGTGATGCGCTGTCGACATATGAAACACCGGTGTTACAAGCTACGGTGTCGCAGCGGGTTATCTTCGCTGAAGCGGCGGCTGTTGGTAAAGCCGTGTTCGAGCTGGAACCTGATTCGGCGGCGTCAAAAGAGATCGGTGCCCTGGTTAACGAGATTTTGGAGCAATAAGTATGAGTGGGAAAAAAGTGACTTTCGGTGCCAAGCCAACCAAATCTGCACCCAGTGCGGATGCCTGGGTGGAAAGCCGCGTAACCGAAGAAGCGCCACCGCAGCCGGTCGAGAAAATGAAGCGACTCACGATTGATATCCCGGAAAGTCTGCATAAAACAATCAAGTCTGCCTGTGCCCTGAGGGGCACCAAGATCGCCGATGAGGTGCGTGAGCTGTTGTATAACAAATACGGAAAAGAGTAATTCTGTATTTAATGTTTTACGATTATGCGATTTTAAGATTGAACGCTTTTGCGTTTAGGATGAGACGGTAGGGCGGGCAGGTTACGACTTATCATTGCTCTCGAGCCGTAACGCCCTGCGTACCGTTTGAAACATTATCATTACGATTATCTGTATTTAATGAAAGTTACATTTCATTAAATACAGAAGTTAATAACATTTATGCAACTCGTAGACGTTCCTCGTGCAAATCAATGTACAGACCCATCATGGCTATGGTGGGCCTCACCAGGACGGCGCTGGTGACGGCAACTAGGTTGGGTAATTCGAGTTTTTGACGCGCCTACTGCGGCCTTAAGCACGGTCACAGTGCAGCCCTGCTTCGTCGGTGATGACGCTCATTTCTACTTGTATTTGTATATGTGGCGTAATTGGGGCTCGCTGTCGTGCTGCGCATGGCGCCGTCGATCCGTCGCCACCCTTCGGGCGACCATCGCTGACGCAACCCCGCTTGCAGCCGGCGATGCCGGCGCCGCACTCACTGTCCTGCAGCCAGGCTGCAGGACGCTGTTGACGCCCCGCCGGCCGCTGTCGCGCCGTCGTGTCGGGTGGGTGCTTGTTCATCCTTCCGTGGTACGCCTGCCGCAGTCTAGTCTTCCCGCCGCAACTGATAACAGCACAGCGTCTCGCTTGAACACCAAGGGGTGAAATGCACTCCGCCAAAAACTTTTTCCTCCCTTCGGTCAAAAAAACTTTTTGTCTCCGCCCCTTGGTGCCGCTCACCGCCGTGCTGAATCAGTTTATTGCGACGGCGAATACTCACAGCGGCATCAAACAACCACCTGGAGGAAACCAACATGCAACCACAAAACGTCCAAGGCGCGACAACGAAGCCTACAACAGCATCTGCACAGACCCACTGTGCCCTGACAGTACCGCACGTGTATGACCTGTTTTGCTACGTGAAGGCGGTGTGCGTTCGTTCGACCGGCACCATTGAACCGCCGGTGGTACCGGCCGGGGCGGAAGAGGTATTCGCGGACTTTGGGGATTTCGACACCATTTCGGTGTGGATCGTCGGGGGCTGGCCGGTGGCTGCGAGCGATCAGATGACGATGACCCACTGGCGCGTGAATTCAGGGCAATAAAAAAGCGGCATTCTGCCGCTTTCTCACCGCCAGCGCGGAAGCGTCCACTTCTGTCGCTGGCTAAACAGGCAATAATCAACGGAGATACACCATGTCTATGACTGAGTCTAAAGCACCAACCAAGGGCAAGACAACCCGTCCGGCCAAATCTACCACCAAGAAAAACGCCCTCGCGGAAAAAATCGAGGCGGCGCTGGCCAAGGCCGTGCGTAAAACTGCCACGCTCGGCCTGCTGGTGTTGACCGACCTGAACGTGCGCAAGAAAAAATCCTCGCAGGCGTCGATCGAGGGGCTGGGCGCTTCCATCCGTTCGGCCGGTCTGCTGATGAATCTGGTCGTGTTCGAGATGGAAGATGGCCGCTACGGCGTCGCCGCAGGTGAGCGCCGCACGCTGGCGCTGCGTTGGTTGATGGAACAGGAGAAAGACGCGGATAAGACTACCCCGGATGGTATCGTGACCGACGATTACCCGGTCGAGGTGCTGGTCGTCAGCCGGGCTATGGCGCGCGTGGTGTCGATGATGGAGAACAGCCAGCGCGAGCAGATGCACCCTGCCGATCAGGTTACGGCGTTCCGCGATTTGTCGGCAGACGGGCAGACACCGGCACAGATTGGCGATTTGCTGGGGTTCAGCACGCGCCACGTTCAACGCTGCCTGCGTCTGGCAACAATGGCGCCGGTGCTGCTCGATGCGCTGGCCGACGACCAGATCACCCTCGACCAGCTGCAGGCGTTGTCGGCCACCGAAGATCATCAACGTCAGTGCGACGTCTGGAACAACGCGCACGGCTGGGCGGCTGCGCCGCAGCACCTGCGCGAGGCGGTGCTGAAAGGCGAAGTTTCAGCCAGAGACAACAACCAGCTGACGTTCGTCGGGCGCGAGGCCTACGAGGCCGCGGGCGGCACCTTCAAATTCGACCTGTTTACCGACGAGGGCTTTTTGACCGAACCGGCGATGCTGGAGCGCCTTGCCCGTGAAAAATTGCACGCGCTGGCGCAGCAGGTGGCCGAGGACGAGGGCTGGAGCTGGGCGGAGGGGCACATTTCGGCCATTAAAACGTGGGGTGAGGATGCGGAGATTTACCGCGAGCTGGCCGAACCACAGCCGGAATTTACCGCTGACGAACAGGCCGAGATCGCCCGGCTGAAAGCACGGTTAGCCGATCTGGAAGCGGCGTTCGAGGCGGCGGATGCCGATACCGATACTCACGCACTGAACGTCGAGAGCGATGCTGTCGAAGCCGATATTGCGCGGTTGACCGCACGGGCTATCGTCCGCGCATGGCAGCAGCCGATGCGCAGCAGCAGCGGGGTGGTGGCGTCCCTGTGTGACGGGGAGGTGGTTTACCAGCGCGGGATCGTGTTGCGAGCTAGCGAAGCAACCGAGAAAACCGGGGATAACAACGGCGAGGGTACGGTTACCACCGAAACGGCGGCACCGAAAACCAAGGAGAAAGGGCTGTCGTCGGCGCTAATCACCAGTTTGTCGGCGGAACGCACGCTGGCGGTGATGGGGGCGCTGGTCGAGAACCCTGCTGTGGCGCTGGCGCTGCACACCCACACGCTGGCCGTGAAGGTGTTCGGTTCGCGCTACGCTGGATCGCTGCTCAAAACCGACCTGACGCCCAAACGCGTGGAGCTGCTGACCAAAGCCCCGACGGCGGAAGGCAGCCGTGCCGATCGCCAACTGGCCGAGCTGCACGCGCAGTGGGAAGCCAAATTGCCGTCGGAGTGGAATACCGATTTCTCATGGTTGCTGACGTGGGAACAGGCCGAGGTCGTGGCGCTGCTGGTGTACTGCGTCGGCCTGTCGCTCGATGCCGTGCAACTGTGGCCTGCGAAGGATGGCAAAGTCGGCGATGCCCTGACACCGCTCGAGCACGCACTGGATTTCACTCTGCGCGACTGGTGGCAACCGACCAAGGCCAATTACTTCGGGCGCATCAGCAAGGAACTGATGAGCGATGCACTGGTTGATGCCGGGAAGGTGGCGCAGGCGGCCTCGGTGCTCAAGATGAAGAAGGGCGACGCCGCGCAGCTGGCCGAGGATGCACTGACCGCCAGCGGCTGGGTGCCGGAGTGCCTGCTGCCGGTAGCTGATGACACCACCGATTCACTGGGTGCTGACAACAGCGCCGCCGCCTAACCGACAGGGAGCTGCCGCCCTGAGGGGCGGCAGAAAACACCGATGAAAAATGCATTCAATCTGGAAACACTGACGGCGATGAGCGCCGATGAACTGGAGCAGTACCGCGATCGGGGCAGGGAGTACCGGGTGATGCTCAACTGCGGGGTGTTGGGTCAGCTGGCGGTGCCGGAAGGCTGGCATGTGGTGGCGGAAGAGGGCTGCGAGTTCTGTGGGCGCGTGCCTGTGGTGTGCCGGATAAGCCCGGCAGGGAATGAGGCGACTGCGCTCTATTTATGCAGTGCGGGCGCGGAGGTGCCGAACTGGTCAATGACGCTGCCGTTCGACGGTGGTCAGTCGCTGGCGTGGCTGTACTTGGATGAGCATTATACCCCGGCCACGGTCAACCGGGTGCTGCATACCGTGGCGGGCTATTACCGGCTGGGGTTCTGGCGACCGGAAAAGCTGGCGGTCGCGCTGCGGATGGGAGGGCATTGCCTGTGATCCCAAACCATCTTGCTCTGGTGCCGTGGCACCCGTACCGGCGGGCCGTCTGGCAAGTCATCGCACAGGTCGAAGCCCGCAGTGAAGCTGGCAGGCGGTTGTCCGCCTCCCCGTATGCCACGGCGTTTTTCCGCCAGTTAACCGGGCTGCCCACCCTTTCAGCCAAGGACATCCGCATGATAGACGTGACTTACCGGCCCGGCGATTGTCGCCGCGCCACGCGCAAGGAAAACTATATTGACGCACTCGAAACGCTGATTGCCAGCGGTGGCGAGCACTGTTATTCCCCGTTGCCGGGCGATACCCGTGACACGCTGTTCCCGGAAGTGAACCGCTGCCGCAATCAGCGATTCGAACACCGGCTGACGATGAAACACACCCGTCAGGCGTGCATCGATGCCACACTCCGGCGGCACAAGCGGCGACGTTACCAGGTGCCGCTGGCGCAGGCGTGGACGGCGCGGTTTCCCTGTCTAGCCGAACTGGATAGTTACCTCTGGATGGCGCGTCTTCAGGTCAGTCTGATCAGTGCTGAGTTATCTGCTGAAGCGCATATCGATAACGCGGTGCGGCGGCCGACTCACCTGGTAGGCCGCTAACCCCGGACAACAAGCCGCAGTGGCTTCGCCACTGCGGCTTGTTGCTCTCTCATTCCTGTGCCAGGTCTGTCTCTTCTTTCGGCAGGGGAGAGGACTCCTGTTGATAGAGCCGCGGTGACGGTCGGGCATGGATGTGCTGCTTCTGAACGATTTGCCTGGCGAAACGATGCGGCGCTGGGCGTCCGGGCGCGCTGTCGTGCTGCGCATGGCGCCAGCGAGCCGTCGCCACCCTGCGGGCGTCCATCGCTGACGCGAAAGGCACGCTTGCAGCCGGCGCTGCTTCCCACTGTTCCTCGCCCTGGCGAGGAGCGCTAAAGACGCCCCGGCTTGTCGCCGTGTCGGCCGTATTCCTCCTCGCTGTGTTTCCGGTGAGTCATCGGACGGCTGTTCCCCGGCGGAGGGCTGTTCGTAGCACCGTCGCGTCGCCCCGCAAGGGGTGAAATGCACTTCACCGAAAACTTTTTCCAGGTAAAAACTTTTCGTCTCGCCCCTTGCCTGTCTCCTTACGCCGATGCTCCGTCGCCCTTTGCCGCCAGGGAACTCACCGAACGATGAAATAACCACCAGAGAGGAGCAAGAACAGGATGAATACGCAAAACGTCAACACCGCCACCAGAGAATCTTCCAAACGATGGGAGGGAAAATACCCCGACGCGGAAAACATCATGATCCGTCAACTGGAATTAATGGAGGAATTGCACGGCGTGTATTTGTCTTCTGACGAACTTGCGCAATCGCTGTATGAAGTTTTTAACACGATGACGGATCGGGTGGGGTTTAACGGCGTCGATAACTCGCCGTCCGATAAACCGAAAATTGCGTATGCCGTCGCGCAACATTGGATTAAGGCGCAGCGTTTGGCCGGTGCGTATTTTGGCGAGACCGGCGTCGTTGCCTGGGAACATGCGCGTTATCGGCTGCACCTTCAGCTGGCTATTAATCACTCATACCGTTAATTCATCGCCGGTCTAAAAAACATTTACCCGGCATTACTGAAAGAGAAAGGAGAATATCATGCGTCTGACTTCCCGTTTTGGCCGTTATAACGCCATTCGTAAAGACCGCCCGTTAACCAACGACGAATTAATGAACGTGGTGCCGAGCGTGTTTTCAGAAGATAAACACGATTCACGCAGTGACCGCTATACCTACATCCCCACCATTACGCTGCTGGATAAATTACGTGAGGAAGGTTTTCAGCCGTTTTATGCCTGCCAGACGCGCGTTCGGGATGAAAGCAAACGCGGCCATACCAAACACATGCTGCGGTTGCGTCGGGAAAATATGATTGTCTCCGGCAATAAGGAAGTGCCCGAAATTGTATTATTGAACAGCCACGACGGGAGCAGCAGTTACCAAATGATCCCCGGCATGTTCCGCTATGTCTGTGCCAACGGAATGGTATTTGGTCAATCGTTCGGTGATGTTCGTGTACCACATAAAGGCGACGTAGTCGGGCAGGTGATTGAGGGCGCGTATGAAGTGCTCGGCATATTTGACCGTGTCGATAAGGATCTCGATACTATGAAATGCATTTCACTGACCGAACGCGATCAGGAATTGTTTGCGCGGGCGGCGTTAAGTTATCGCTACGAGTATGAAGATAAATCCCCGATCACGCCGTCGCAAGTTTTGCGCCCGCGGCGCCGAGAAGATTACGGCAATGACTTGTGGACGACATTCCAGCGCGTTCAGGAAAATATGATTAAGGGCGGATTACCGGGTAAAAACGCGACCGGGAAAAATACCCGTACTCGGGCGGTCAACGGTATCGATGGCGACATTAAACTGAACCGTGCGTTATGGCTGATTGCGGATGAATTCAAAAACCGAATGAAGTAACAGGGTGCCCCGGTAATGACGCCCATCAATACCGGGGCCGAACACTGCTACAGAACGTACAGTTAATACAACGCGGACAGTATGAAATAACGGGGTGAAAGATGCAACGGAAAATTTACGGGTATGCAGTACGGCACATTTTACATCGGCGGATAAACGGCTGTTAGCGACAATGGCAGGGCAGGCGGCTTTTAGTTCCTAGGGGTTAACATTAGGGACGGTTATATTCTGGTGCTGACGGATGATCGCCGGCGGCTGCGCGTATTAAAGTCGCAAGGGGCGTCAAAGGCACTGAGGCGCTTTTAAATTCACCAGGTTAAATATCACCGCATAGGTTACATCCATTTTGATTGTGATGCGCTCATTCTCCCCGGCCACGACGTTTTTGAGTGGTAGCGCGCTGATAAGAGCCGTCCCCATCGAGGGGGCGTCTCTTATTCTCCCCGCCCGCCCAGCGGGAAATATATTTCCCGCTCCCGCTGCCCCAAAGGGGCGCCCCGATTAGCCCCAAAAAACGCGATCGTTTTTTGGGGGGCCGTTAACTCTGCGATCCGCTTACCCACATCTACACAATAGACGTTATTTCACCTTGCCCCGGTGAAATAACCGCTCCCGTTCGTTTCCCATTAGGGTGATGGGAAACTTCACTGGCTTTGCCTTATGTGCATATGTGGATAAACTACGGGTTTTGAACGAGGAGGGATTGCTGCTTGCTGGCTTTTATCGCCCGGTAGGTTTTCTCTATGTCGTTCGCATACTTGTAACGTCGTTTCGCTTGCTTTGGTGAGTGTTTGAAACCTGCATTATACGCGCCAACAGCCTGCCAAGTTGCTCCCCACTTTTTAAAGGCAATCGCGAGATAATAAGCACCAGTATAGATATTCATGCACGGATCTTGCTTCAGGTGCCGTTCAGAAACCCCTATCAGCGAAAGCGAGTCAAAATGCTGGGAGTCAATTTGCATTAACCCCACGCCGTACCCTGTTGTAGGATTTTTGCCGATAGCAACGGGATTAAAATGCGACTCGTTCCATGAAATAGCACGTAGTAGATCCGGGTCAATGTGATAATCCCGACCCGCCATGTCAAAACAATCAGCCATTGCGACCGTTGAACTGAATAGCATTAACGCTGCGATGATGTTCTTCATGGTATCCTTAAAACCCCTAGTCCTGGTGAAAATCTAGCCTTTTCGGGATCTCGAGTCAACAAATTCGCGCTCTTTGTGGTAACTTCATCACACCCCACGCAAAATTGTATTTTGCAGATTTTTCCATTTAAATTATGGTGATGTAAATCATAATTATTGATGTGATTCACCTGTTGAAAGAATTAGAGTCGTTAAGGACTCCCATTAGAGTCGCCTATCGAGTTTATACGCAACTCTATATAGAGTTATTCTTAAATTTCATATTGATATGAAGACTCGCCTCTAAAGGCGGGTTGTGTATTTTTACTTTTCAAATTATATTGGACTCGCAATTAGAGTCGGATCTGATACGTTTATGTCTATTCACAATACATACAGTTTAGCTGTAAGTTGATAATATCATAGGGTGATAGCTATATGGCCAGAATTCAAGCATATGTCAGCAAGGAGGCTGTTGAAAAGATTCACGCGATTGTTGAACAGCGCCGTCAAGAAGGGGCTGCTGAAACTGAAGTAAGTACATCTAGTGTTATTTCTATGCTTCTGGAACTCGGTCTCAGAGTCTATGAGGCACAGATGGAAAGAAAAGATGATCCCTTTAATCAAACGGAGTTTAACAGAGTCCTGCTTGAGAATGTTTTAAAAACTCAGTTGGCCATGGCAAAGGTTCTTGGTGTAAGTACATTGGCCCCATATATATCAGATAAACCGAAGCTTAATAATTATCAAAAAATAATATCAGAAATAAAAGATACAACTGAAAAAGAACTAGGTAGATTTTTTATCAATACTGAATGATTGTTTGTTATTAAATGTAGTTTTGATGTATATGGCCTACATGAAAACTTACCATGCAGGCCAGTTTTATCAATGTACCACAAGCTTTCTTTTAGCTCCATATATATATGTTTTGGCTAACCAAACTGTAAATAAAGTGAGTGGGGCGCAAATGAGCAAACTGAAAATAACCTTGAATTCATAGTTATTTAAAATGTATGTAATTTTTTCGTTCCATTCTAGCCTCTCATGGTAAAAAGCCAAGATCCATACAATAGAATAAACTAGCTGACCTATAATTGTTGATATAAAACATCTAAATAATAAGTAGCTCCCTCTTAAATGAGCTTTTAGGTTGTTATAAATAATGTTGTTGAAGTTGTCTGCTAACAGCACACATATTGAGTTTATCAAAAGTAACCTTGGTAGGTTAGTATACACTGCGATAAAATTGGCGTGACTTGCTGTTTCAACTCCTTTTAATTTCAAACTGAAAAATATAAAAATCGATGCAATAGCTAGCGATACAGAGGCCGTGATAATAGCTAATTTTCCCTTTTTCCTTCCAAATATCTCATTAATTGAATCAAGAAAAACGAATGTAATAGGGAAGATTATTATTCCGCCCGGTTGAATGTATGATAATATCGCTACTTTTGTTTGAGATAGAGGGATCGCGACAAATAAGCAAGTTATGAATAGTGTTAATAGTATAGTAAATATAGACTCTCCTTTAGTAAGGAATACTGGAGCATCTGATATCCCATATGACGCTAGTATCTTGCTCTTGTCCTCTTCACTGAAGAAGTCTACTAGATTTTTATGTAGGATTGAGTCTACGTTATCGGAAAATACTGCCCCTCCATCTCTTATCTTGTAGGAAATCTTGTTGTTTGCTATCCCAACCAAAATAAACCTCACGTCCATATGTCATCCTCGTCTATTGATGTTAATTGAACGACTTTCCCTAGTACAGTGAAGTTGCAATTATTTATTTCTTTGTTAGTGTTATGAATCCACTCAGACTTAGCTACGTAATCAAATCGTGTAGATATTAAAGCCTTTCCTTCATGTGTAATTAAAAACAACCCTGAACCATCTCCATTCTTGTCAACGACAACATTTAGTTCTGCGTTGAAAATGTCTGTTTTCCTAACTCTGTATGCTTTTAAATTATTCTTTTTATTTTCGATTAAGCATGGAATGCTATATAACTCATCTTTTTTCTCTGAGTTAAAAGTTTCGTAAACAGGTAAAAGGGGATAAGTGACGATGTCATTACCATCGACTTCTACCTCCCCTTTTCCGGTTAAAAGCCATCTTTCGTTAATTCTCAGGGCAGTACATATAGCTGATAGATTCTTTTTGGGTTGCGAAATATAACCAGATAGCAGTTTTGATATGTAACCATTGCTTACTCCGACAGCACGAGCCAGCTCAGCCGGAGTCATCCCCCTTGCTACCAGCGCTTCGTTTAATCTGTCTTGTATGGAATTAGCCATTATGATTCCCGGTGTTTATATAAAAGGAAATCATACACATACAAAAAGAACTAAAAATAACTTCATATGAGATGATTTGATGATAAAATCCCAGAAAAGAACTAAAAGGAAACTTTTGTCAGCGGCATATCTTATCATTCAAACACTCCGGTTTGGTTTGTAACTGATGGATTCATATGAAGAAATCTAAAATAGACAACACTGTGATTGGAGTGACACTCTCACTTCAACTAGGGGAAGAGGTTAACGAACTGCTTACTCTTTCAGCTAAACGCTCTGGGAGAACCAAGCGTCAGGAGGCCCTTCTTCGTCTGACAGATCACTTACAGCAAGTACAAGACATAGCCGCGGCTGGAAAGATATTCAAATTTTAACTTGTTAAACCATAAAGAGAGGAGGTCTATCTAAGGAATACCAAAATCAATCAAATTGTGTGATTTCTAGAGATGATTTCACATTAACTAACTTATACATAAGGAAAATTTAAATGAATGCTTTATTAAGCGCTCAGGGGTCTTCTGTTGCCCAACGTCAGGGATTTTCACTTCGTAAGCTGTTTTCTCGGCAACGCGTCGTGAATTTCCTCAAGGCGATCCTGCCGTTTGCCGTACTGGCTTCGTTCTTCCCGGAAGTGGCTCTCGCCGCCGGCGGTAAGGACATGCTGCAATCCGGCGATGCCGATGTGAAGGCAACGGCAGGCTCCGGCTCCACCATGGTCAAATGGATCGTCCTGGTCGAAGTGCTGGTTGGTGCCGTGATGTATATGGCCACCAAGAACCTCAAATACCTCTCCGGCTTCATCGTAGTCTCTGTCCTGATCGCGGTGGGGATGAAAGTCGCCGGGTATTAATCGGGGGCGGTATGTCGGGAAACGATCTGAATAAATACCGTTTCCCGAAAACACTGAGAACACAAGACCGCTGGTTTGGGTTTTGTCTTGATGAATTAATCCCCGTGGCTATTACTGGCGGCTGGTTTATCTGGCAGCAGAAATATATCACGGGGATTATTTTGGCGGCACTGGTGTTCTGGGCCATTCACAGAGCCAAAAAAGGGAAGGGCAGTAGCTGGCTGCGTGACCTTGCATATTGGTATTTACCGACCTCGCTCGGCAAAGGCGTCTACAAGGTGGTCCCTGAATCGTGTTTTCGGAAATGGATAAAATAGGCAGGCGATAATGGAACACTCAGCACGTCTCAACTCAAATCGTATTATTGCCATCGGCTTTATTGTCATGGCGCTGTTGATTGCTGCGCTGACGGTGGCCGTTATTATCATGGCTATCAACAACTATCGCCTGCAGAACGAGAAACAGGTGGTGGCAGTCCCCATGTTGTTCAAGGCGCCGTTTGGCGTCTCGCAAAACAGCGCTGATGCATCGTATCTCGAGCAAATGGCGCTCTCCTTTGTCGCGTTGCGTCTCAATGTGACCCCTGAGACGGTCAACGCCTCACATTCCACCCTGCTCATGATGGTCAAGCCGGCGGCGCAAAACGCTCTCAAAATCGTCCTGGCCGAAGAAGCCAACCGTATCCGAGCCAGCAACGTCAATGCGGCTTTCTTCCAGACCAGCGTGAAAGTCTACCCTGCCCAGGGGCGTGTTGATATTCGCGGTGAGCTGCGTACCTGGATCGGTGACAGCGCCCCGGAAAAAGCCCTCAAGCATTACTCCCTTTATATCGATCGCAGCGAGGGTGTGACCTGGCTGGCCAAGTTCGTCGAGGTAAACGATGAAAACTAAACGTCGCTATGCGCTGATGGTTGTCGCTCTGACGGCCTGCTTCGGCGCCCAGGCCGGCACGGTGGATGCGCCGGTCACTATCCCACTGCAGAACGGCAGTCAGGCGCATGTTTCACTCAGCAACAGCGAGCCCAACCTGTTCAACGTCCCTGGCGATCGCGTGACGTTCGTCAGCGGCGTGGATGAAAGTCTGGTGAATTACGAGCCGACGGCCAACGGGGGGCTGGTGCTGAGCACGCTCAATAAAAAGCCGTTCAGTTTTGTGATCGAAACCGAGCGAGGTATGAACTATTCCATTCGCGCCGTGCCGCGTGCCGGTATCGGTCGCACGTTCTCACTGGTGGGGGAAAGCCAGGGCGTTTCTGTCGCTGCCAAAGGCTGGGAAGAGGGGCAGCCCTACGAGTCCATGCTGGTCTCTCTAAACAAGTCATTGATGGAGGGCCGGTTGCCGGCCGGCTATGGGCAGATGCCGGTCACGCGGGAAGCGCTGGCCGCGCCTTACGGTTTGCGTGCGCAGGCGCAGCAGGTCTGGACAGGGCATCACCTGAAGGTGGTTCGCTTTGAGGTCAGCAATCCCGGCAGCGCCAGTCAGTGGGTCAACGAACACGATTTTTGGCAACGGGGTGTGCGGGCGGTGATGTTCGATACGCCTACCCGGCAGATTATCGGCGGCGGTCGCATGAGCGTGTGGATCACCTTGTCCGAGGGAGGCCGCTGATGGCGAACATCAATGTGCTGGTCAAGCGCAAGCAATATCTCTGGCTGGGCGCGGTCGCGCTGGCGGTCGCCGCGGCCATCGGCGGCGGTTACTACTTCTCGCAGGATGCGGAGCTGGAGACACAGCAACTTGCCGAACCGGCTCCCGACCTGACCGGGGTGGTCGACAATACCTTTGACGATCGCGTGCAGCAACATGCCATCACCCAGACGCAGGCCGCGCAGGCCGAGATCAACAAGCAGTTTACCGCCCTGCGTCAGGAAATCGACCTGCTGAACAAATCGCGTCTGGAAGATCAGAAGCGCATGCAGGTGCTGGAAGACGAAAACAACAAGCTTAAACAGTTTGGCGGACCGGGGAGTCAAGCAACACCAGGGAACCCGGCCCCCGGTTCCGCCGCCTCCTTACCGCCGCTGGTTAACGGCGTGACGCCCGAGGGCGAACCTATGCCGACACAGTTCCCGCCGGCACCGGGCGGCGCGGTTCCGCCGCCGACGGCGTTCTATCCGGGCAAAGGCGTCACACCGCCACCGAGTGTTGACTACAAGCCTATCCCGGTGCCTGGCCGTCTCTATCGCAAGTCACTGGTGCCGCCGGAGACCGGCCCCAGGAAAAAGAAGTACCCCTATATCCCAACCGGTAGTTTCGCCAAATCCATCCTGATTGAGGGGGCGGATGCCAACGCCTCGGTGACCGGGAACATGGCCACGGTGCCGATGCAGGTGCGGTTGATCGGCCGGATCGAGATGCCGAACAGCAAGACCTATGACGCGACCGGCTGTTTTATCAGCATGGAGGCCTACGGCGACGTCTCCAGCGAACGTGCCATCGTGCGCACCCGCAAAATCAGCTGCATTCGCGGTGACGACATTATCGATCAGGACATCGACGGCCACGTTTCCTTTATGGGCAAGAACGGCGTCAAGGGCGAGGTGGTGATGCGCAACGGCAAGATCCTCGGTTTTGCCTGGGGCGCCGGGTTCCTTGATGGGTTGGGTGAGGGTGCCGGCCGGGCGGCGCAGCCGACCGTTGGTCTTGGGGCAACGGCCAGCATGGGCGCCGGCGATATTGCCAAATCGGCCATCGGAGGGGGGGCCAGCAAAGCCGCCTCGACGCTCAGCGACTACTACATCAAGCGGGCGGAGCAGTATCACCCGGTAATTCCGATCGGCGCCGGTAACGAAGTCACGGTGGTGTTCCAGGAAGGCTTCCAGATGAAAACTATCGAGGAAGTTGCGGCGGAAAAAGAGAGCCGTCAGCAGGGGCAGACCGAAGGGAGCGATCAGTCCAAATCCGGGCAGAGCCTGAACGGGTTCAACACCGATCAGATGCTGAACCACCTCGGCAAGCTTGATCCGGCTCAGTTCGGTCTCGGCACATCAACAATAGGAGAGCGGTAACACCATGAATAACAACGACAAACATACTATCCGGCATTTCGATGACTTTCCCTTTACTGGCAGCGATTTCGCTCGAGTGGGGAACATCATCGTCTGTGGCCAAAGCGGCGCGGGGAAAACGGGACCGCTGCAGTTCATCGTGGGTGAATACAGTCCAGATGCTGTACGGCAGGGTATTTGTATTTCGCCGGAATACAGTGCGGATGCCGTGCGGCAGGGCATTTCTATTGCACCGACACCGCCTTCTGAGGATGAGGCCAAATCATGACTGAACGAAAAATGACAGGGCTATATGTCTTTTTATTGCTGGCCTGGTGGGGCGGCTGGCTGGCGCTCGATATGTGGCGCATTGAGCACCTGCTGACCGATGCCGACAAGTGGGCCGGTTTTCGGCGTGACATTCTCTGGTGTGCGGGGTCGGCGGTGGTCTCCGTGATTCTTTTCATTAAAACCGCCGAGAAAAAATTCGCCGTTTACGTACTGCTGGGTTTCCTGGCTGCGGCAGTAGGCATCTCGACCGCGTTCGTCGTCAGTGACGCTTTTATTCACGGGAGATTTGATATGTCGCTGTTGTCGGATGCGATTTCGGTGGTTGGGTTAGCGACGGTGCCGATGTTGCCGTTGGCAGCTTTTCTCGTGCAAATGTCTTAAGGAGACTCAATGAAAACGCACATCATGAAATCACTGCTTTTATTCCCCGCCTTGGGTGGCGTACTGCTGATGGCCGGTTGTGCCGGCGTCAGCAGCGAGTTCGGCTGTAACGCCACCACCTCCGACAGTTGCATGACCATGGAGCAAGCCAACGAGAAAGCCAAGTCGCTGGAAGAGGGCAGCGAAGCAAAGCCGGCTGCGGCCGCATTGCCTCGCCTGGCTGACGGCGACTTTGCGGCAGTGGGGCGAGATACCGGCCCCGTTCCTGTATCAGTCGGCAGCACTTCCCGTTTGTTACCTCGTCAGAGGGCCGCATCCTCGGCTCCGTCGGTTCCAGCGTATCCGGCGATTGCGGCGTCGGCCGCCATCGTAACAACCGTCAGTACCTGCACGTTGCCGCGCTGTTCCGGTGTCGGCAGTACCCGACCGGCCCGCCAGGCCGAGCAGACCGCACAGCTATGGATTGCACCCTGGATTGACGGCCAGGACGTCTATCACCAACCGGGCAAGGTGCTGTTCGTGGTTAAACCTGCCGTCTGGGGCCAGCCCCAGTCCGTATACTGACAGGGAGCCGTAAATGAATTTGCTCGACAAAGTCACCCATACTGCCAACAGCCTGCTGTCGGCGCTGAAAATGCCGGATGAAGCCGCCGCTGCCAACAAGGTGTTGGGTGACATGAACTTTCCCCAGCTGAGCAGCGTGCTGCCCTACCGCGACTACGACGAAGAGAGCGGGCTATTCATCAATGCCGGCTCCATCGGCTTTGTGCTGGAAGCGCTGCCGCTGGCCGGCGCCAACGAGCAGGTGGTTCTGACGCTCGAAAGCCTGCTGCGCACCAAGTTGCCGCGTGGGATCGCGCTGTCCGTTCACCTAATGGCCAGCAAGCGCGTCGGCGATCTGGTGGAGTCCGGCCTGCGTGACTTTTCCTGGTCGGGCAAGGACGCGGACAAATTCAACGCCATCACGCGTGCCTACTACCTGATGGCGGCGGCAGACCGGTTTTCCCTGCCGCCGGGCGTCGATATGCCGCTGACGCTGCGCAACTACCGGGTGTTTATCTCCTACTGCGTCAAGAGCAAACGTCGCAACAAGGCGCTCATCACCGAGCTGGAGAACCTGGTCAAGGTGCTGCGTGCGTCGCTGATGGGGGCAAAAATCCCGACCCAGTCGCTGAACGCCGCGGACTTTATCAACGTCGTGGATGAAATCATCAACCACGATCCGAACCAGCTGTACAATAAGCCGCGCAAACTCGACCCGCTCAAAGACCTGAACTTCCAGTGCATTGACAACGGGTTTGGCATGGACGTGTATCCCGACTGCGTAAAAATCAACCTGCGCGATGCCGGCAGCAAGACGGGCAGCGTGGCGCGGGTGATGAACTTCCAGCTCGAGCAGAATCCCGAGATGGCCTTTCTGTGGAACTCCGCCGACAACTACGGCAACCTGCTGTATCCCGAACTGTCGATCGCCACGCCGTTCATTATTACGCTGACGCTGGTCGTTGAAGAGCAGACCAAGACCTCTTTCGAGGCGAACCGCAAGTATATCGATCTGGAGAAAAAATCCCGCACCTCCTACGCCAAATTCTTCCCCGGCACGCTGGAGGAAATGAAGGAGTGGGGCGATCTGCGCCAGAGTCTTGCGTCCAACCAGACGGCGATCGTTTCCTTCTTCTATAACGTGACGGTGTTTTGCGAAGACAACGACAGCGTGGCGCTGCGCTGTGAACAGGACGTCATCAACAGCTACCGCAAGAACGGCTTTGACCTGATATCGCCGCGCTTCAAGCAGCACTGGAATTTCCTGGCCTGCCTGCCATTTATGGCCGAGCACGGCGTCTTCCAGGATTTGGCGATGCACGGTGCGGTACACCGTGCCAAGACCCTGAACGTGGTCAACCTGATGCCGATCGTCGCCGACAACCGTCTGGCGCCGTCCGGTTTGCTGGCGCCGACCTACCGCAACCAGCTGGCGTTCATCGACATCTACTCAGAAGTGATGCGCAACACCAACTACAACATGGCGGTGGCCGGGACGTCAGGCGCCGGTAAAACCGGTCTCATTCAGCCGATGTTGCGCAGCGTGCTGGATACCGGTGGCGCCGCCTGGGTGTTCGATATGGGCGATGGTTACAAGAGCCTGTGCGAAAACATGGGCGGGGTTTACATCGACGCCCAGACGCTGAAGTTCAACCCGTTCGCCAACGTGAAGGACATCAACCTGTCGGCGACGCAGATCGCCAACCTGATTTCGGTGATGGCCAGCCCCGACGGCAACCTGGACGAAGTTCATGAGAGCCTGCTGGAGATGGCGGTCAAGGCTGCCTGGTTGAGCAAGCAAAAGAATGCCCGTATCGATGATGTGCGTGACTTTCTGCGCGACGCAATGGATGAGGAGGTTTACCGCGATTCGCCGACCATCCGCAATCGCCTGCATGAAATGATCATCCTGCTGGATAAATACTGCTCCGACGGCACTTATGGTGAGTTCTTCAACTCCGACGAACCGTCGCTGCGCGATGACGTCAACATGGTGGTACTGGAGATGGGCGGCCTGAAAAACCGCCCTGATCTGCTTGTTGCGGTGATGTTCTCGCTGATGATCTACATCGAGGGACGGATGTACCAGACATCGCGTCAGAGCAAGAAGCTGTGCGTTATCGACGAAGGCTGGAAGCTGCTCAACTTCAAGAATGCCAAGGCGGGCGAGTTTATCGAAGAGGGTTACCGTACCGCGCGCCGTCACCGCGGGGCGTACATCACCATTACCCAGAACATCAAGGACTTTGACTCGGACACCGCCAGCTCGGCCGCGAAAGCCGCCTGGGGCAACTCCTCCTACAAGATCATCCTGATGCAGGACGCCTCCGAGTTCAAAACCTATCTGCAGAAAAACCCGGACAACTTCACTCAGCTGCAGCAGGACATGATCGGGAAGTTCGAGTCGGCCAAAGACCAGTGGTTCAGCTCCTTCATGCTGATGGTCTCCGGCAAGGTCAGCTGGCACCGCCTGTTTGTCGATCCGCTGAGCCGCGCCATGTACTCCTCCCAGGGCCAGGACTTCGAGTTCATGCAGGCCCGGCGTGAACAGGGGGTATCGGTACACGATGCCGTGTATGAACTGGCGCACCGCAACTTTGGCGAGGAGATGGCGCGCATCGAGCGCTGGGTGGAAGAAAACTACACAGGGAGGGTGGCCGCATGACACTGCCTGCCATTATCACGCCGCCAAACAGCCAGGCACAGAAACGCGCCATTGTGCTGTGGGGTACGGTCTGTGTGCTGATTGCCGTTCTGCTCAGTGTGGGGGCCACGCTGTGGCTGCTGCAGCGTCAGCCGGCGATCGTCACCTTCGACATGAAACAGACCATGGAGGCGTTCTACGAGAGCGCCGCCAAACAATCCCTGCCGCCGGAGCGCAGCAAGCTGCTGGCCGAACGGTTTACCGGCGCGCTGCAAACCAGCATCGCGCAATACCAGCAGCGCAACAACGTGATCATCCTGGTCTCGCCGGCGGTGGTGGGAGGGGCAAAGGACGTCACTCGCGAGCTGCAGCGGGATATTGCTGCCCGAATGCAGCGGGGCAATACCGTCAGTGTTGATAAGGATAATCAGCCATGAATCGAAATCTCCGAGATAGGGTGTTTTTGCTGGCGGTTATTGCGCTATTCCCTGTGACTGCCGCCATTGTTGCCCTTCAATTCTTACCGGCGAAGAACAAGCAGCCAGTGGCCGCGACGCCCCCCAAGCTCACCGGGAGGCACCTCGACTGCGTGGCATCGATTATCCGCCGACGTTACCGTCCGTTAACGCCTTACCCGATCCGAGTCCGGCGTTTACTCCGGCGCAGCAGGAGGCCATCGGCCCGCTAGCCCGCGATTACCTGCTGGCGCACCCGGAAATTCTGCTGCAGATGAGCGAAAAGCTGGAAGCGCAGCAGAAGACCGCGGCCAATCGCACGGTGCAAACCGCGTTGACCATGCAGCCGGAACTGCAGGCGACGTTACTGCACGATCCGGCGACGCCGGTTGTGCATCCTGACGGCGGCGTGACCGTAGTGCAGTTCTTCGACTATCAGTGCATCTGGTGCGCGCGTATGGCGCCGGTGGTGACCGACTTTGTGCGGGACAATCCCGATGTGCGCTTTGTGTTCAAGGAATTCCCCATTTTCGGCAGTCGCTGGCCGATGTCGGTGCAGGCGGCACGTACCGGCCTGACGCTGTGGCAACTCAAGGGCGGTGAGGCCTATCTGGCCTACCACAATGCGGTGTTTGCCTCTGGTGAGAACGAAGGTCGGTTGTCGCAACCCACGCTTAATGCGGCGCTCCTGGCGGCTGGCGCCGCGCCGATGACCGTACTGCCCGAGACGGAGAAAACGCTGCTGGCCACACGCGAGCTGGCCCAGCAGCTGAACATCAGCGGCACTCCCGCTTTTATCGTTATGCCGACCCGTGATGCGCGGGCGGATCAGGTGACGCCGCTGTACGGCGCGGTTGATGTGACGGCGCTGCGGGCCGCTGTCGCACAGGCAAAAGCAGGAGGCCACTGATGCGCCTTGTCTGCCTGGTGTTCTCATTATCACTGCTGCCTTGCATGGCGCTGGCCAAAGATTTCGGCACCTGGGGCGACCTGTACCCGGTGGCCGAGCCGGACATGCTGCAGACCATTCACGAACGTCTGACCGCGCTGCAGCGCAGCGGCCGTTGGGAGCAGGAGATGACGGTGTTTAAGGAACGCACTGTGAAACACAGCCAGCGGCCTGAGCCGGTCGCCGGCATCGGCAAGACCGAGCGCTATGCCGAACGCTTCTTCGACCCGAGCGTGCAGCTCTCTGCTGACCTGAAAGACGACAAGGGGCGCGTGTTTGCCCGCAAGGGCGACGTTATCAACCCACTGGCCACCGTGCCGTTCGCGCAGACGCTGTATTTCATCGATGGCGACGATCCGCAGCAGGTTGCCTGGATGAAGGCGCAGCAGCCGGAGACCCTGATGGTGAAGGTCATTCTGGTCAACGGCGACGTTCCCAAAACCTCTGCCGCGCTGGACAGCCGTATCTACTTCGATCAGGGCGGGGCGCTGTCGCGCCGGTTCGGGCTGACGACGGTGCCGGCGCGCATCACGGCGGCGCCGAGCGGCCTGCGGCTGCGTATCGAATCCATTCCTGCCGCCGGCAGCGCGAACTAAAGGGGATAAGCATGTTTGTGACACGTAAACGTTTTATTGCGACCGAGAATCAGCTGCAGAGCTGTCGCCAATTGCTGGCCGCGCGCCACGGCGAGTTGATGGCCATCCGCCAGGCGGCGTCGGCAAAGGGTGGGATCTACAAATGCATTCTTGAGTGCCGTGAGGTAGCCCACGAGCTGCGTGAGCAGCTACCTGCCGATCAGGACGGTCACAGCCCTTATTTGTTCGACAAGCTGGCGCTTATCGACAGTCTGCTGGGCACCCTGGCCGCGTTATTACCGCCACAGGATGAGGCTCGTCCCACCGCCCGGATGGTTGCCGCCGGTGATGTGCAAGAGATTTATCGGGGAACGCAGTGGGCGACATATTGCCAGGAGCGTCGCGCATGACCCGGTGCTGGCTCTCGGCGTTGCTGGTCGTGGCAGGCCTGTTTTCGGCACCGTCACAGGCGGCGGATGCGGCCTGTCAGGGGCGCTTTGTTAACCCGATCTCCGATATCTGCTGGCGCTGCATCTTCCCGCTCTCGATTGGGAGCATTCCGGTCGGCAAGGGGGATTTGCCGGATACCAGCAATCCGGGCAGCCCTATTCAGTTCTGCCCGGCGCCGCCGCCGATTTTTCAGCGTATCGGGATGGCAATGGGGTACTGGGAGCCGATGGCCATGACTGACGTGACCCGTTCGCCGGGCTGCATGGTCAACCTGGGCGGTTTCAGCATTAACCTCGGCAAGATTGGCACCGGCACCGGCGGCAGCAGTGGCAAGGGGGACGTGACCACCGCGTTCTATCACGTCCACTGGTACAAGTACCCGCTGACCTACTGGCTGAACATCATCACGTCTGTGGGCTGCCTGCAGGGGGGCGACCTGGATATTGCCTATCTTTCGGAAATCGATCCGACCTGGGTGGACAGCAGCCTGACCACCATTCTCAACCCGGAGGCTGTGGTCTTTGCCAATCCGCTGGCGCAGGGCGCCTGCGCGGCCGACGCCATTGCCAGCGGCTTCCATCTGCCGATCGACGCATTGTTCTGGTGCGCCGGCAGTCAGGGTTCGATGTACCCGTTCAACGGCTGGGTCGCCAAGGAAATCAGTCCGCTGCAGTCGTCGGTGCTGGTCTCGGAAAAGATGGCATTCAAGCTGCACCGCCAGGGGCAAATCATGGAGTCCATCGGCAAAGACCGGGCGGTTTGCTTCGAGTATCCGTCACCGATCATGCCGAAAGAACGCTGGCGTTATCAGATGGTGAACATGTACCCGGACAGCGCGCGTTGTCATCCGATGGGGAGTAGCGTGATGCGCTGGGAAGTGGGTCACAACTCGCCGGCCAGCAAGAAGAACTTCGGCTATGTCATGTGGCGCAAGCGCAACTGCGTCTTTTTATAAGGAGAAGGTCATGACGACATACAGCAAAGCGACAGGGCTGCTGACAGTGCTTCTGACGGGAGCAACCGTACCGATGATCGCTGTCGGGCAAACGGCGGTAGATCCTGTTGCTACCGCACAGCAGCAGGCGACCATCCAGGTAGACAGCAACCGGGCATGGTTGCGCGAGCAGGAAAAGCGCTCGGCTGACCTGCACCAAAACACCCCGGTGCCGGAGTTCCTGCGCAATCAGCCGCCGCGTTCGCTGGCCCAGGACGACCAGTCCTTTATTGACCAACTGGCCGCGAAGCAGCGTCAGGACGCCGCCGAGCAACCGGCCGAGGGGGCGCTGTACTTCGTGTCCTCCGCTATTCCCGAAGAGGGTATGCGTCGCATGCTGCAAGAGGCGCGTCGATTCGGCATTCCGGCCACGTTGCGCGGCATGGCGAATGGCGACATGCGCGAAACGGTGCAGCGGGTGCAAAAACTGGTGGAAGCCGGCGGCATCGACGGCGTGCAAATCGACCCGCAGCCCTACACACAGTACGGCGTGACCGCCGTGCCGGCGTTGGTTGTGCGCTGCGCGGCCGGCTTCGATGTGGTGCGCGGCAACCTGCTGATGGCGCAGGCGCTGAAGAAGGTCGCCAAGGACGGCGACTGCGCCGCCACGGCTCAGGCGCTGCTGGACAAGGAGAGCGGAAAATGACCCACCTGGTGAAGTCTCTGCCCGGTTTGCTGGCGACACATGCCCTGGTATGGGGGGCGTTTATCTTCGCGGTGGGCGATTGCCGGGCGGAAGGGGATGACGTGTTCCAGACCGGCAGCGAGTTTGCCAAACAGATCGCCGGTCAGGGCACAGGTACGCTGCAGAACACCAACCCGGCCAACGTGTTGCCGAACTACACCGATAACCCGAAAGAAAAAGGCTACTACGGGGGTGTCACAGCCGGAGATGCCAACACCCTGAAGACCGACGGCGGCACCGCCTGGGGCCAGACCGAGGTGGGGCAGGCGGTGACTGATTCGGTGCTCAAGAACCCCAAGGAGCCGATTTCTCACGATGCGCCCTTTATCCAGGCCGGCAAGGACATTGAAGGTAAGGCCGAGATCATCGTCGGCAAGACAGGCCCGGACTGCAAGGCCGAACAGGTGACGCGCAGTGAGTTCACCCGCCATGTGTGCGAGCGCGATACGGCGGTGATGCGTACCTGCGAGCGTACCACCGACATCGGTGGCCACTATGAGACCCGCTATGAAGACCGTAACGCACACATCGATAAATCGATGATCCGTTGGTGGAAAGAAGGCAACCGCATTCACGGCACCTTTACTGCACCGTTTACCGGCAAGCTCACTACGGGGTCGATATACCTCGAGCTGCAGGACGATCTGCACAGCTATGGCGTGCCGCTGGCCTTTTCACTGCTGGGCAATGAGGTGCGCTATGGCCGTCAGGACTGGGGCAGCCGGCCGCTGAACGTCGGTAACGTCACGCTCACGCAAGGTCAGCAGGTCTATATTTTCCTCACCATGGACCCCGGTGGCCACCTGGATACCTTTCTGGATGCGATGGTCAGGCAGCTGAGCGGCGGCGGGGGCAGCTCGCCGATGGTGTTCTACGTGAAGTTCGATGGCAGTTCGTCGGTGCAGGTCTGGGTGCCGACCACGTCGACGCCGGCCGACTGTCCACTGGCGCAGGAGGCCGGGGCGGTGAAGGTCAATACCGTCTGCAGTGAGCCGGGCGGCGAACGAACCGTTACGGTCAACGGCCAGACCTACCCGGTGTGGGCCAGCTGCTGGCGCTTTACCGACACCTATCGGTTGCAGGAGGCCGGCCAGGGCAGCTGCGAAGCCTATGCCAACAATCCAGCTTGCACTATTGCCACGCACGGCTGTGCCTTCTCCGATGAGTATGGCCAGTGCCTGCACGAGAACGTGACCTACTCCTGCGAAACCCGCACCACCGGTAACGTGATGCTATGTGGTGGCCAGATGTACTGCCTGGACGGGGAGTGCGACAAGGCGCAGAAGGGCACCCAGGGTAACGACTTTGCGCACGCCGTTTCCGAGCTGGCCGCGGTGGCGGCCGCCGGCAAGGACGTGGCGGCGCTGAACGGCATCGATGTGCGCGCCTTCACCGGTAAGGGACAGTCCTGCCGCAAGGCGTTTGCCGGTTTCAGCGACTGCTGCAAGGACTCCGGGTGGGGTAACAGCGTAGGGCTTGCGCACTGCGACAGTGAAGAGAAGGCGCTGGGCAAGGCGAAAGAGAACAAATTGACCGTCAGCGTCGGCGAATATTGCAGCAAGAAAGTGCTGGGTGTCTGCCTGCAGAAGAAGCGCAGCTACTGCCAGTTCGACAGCAAGCTGGCGCAGATTGTTCAGCAGCAGGGGCGCGCGTGGCAGCTGGGTATCAGCTTTGGCGACGCAAAATCACCTGACTGCCGGGGCATTACCGTAGACGAGCTGCAGCGCATCAACTTTGACCAGCTGGACTTTGCCAATTTCTATGAAGACCTGATGAAGAACCAGAAGGTGCCCGAGGACGCAGCACTGCTGGAGAAGGTTAAGCAGCAAATCGCACAACGTATGCAGGAGGCAGCCAAGTGAAAACGCGCGGGACTTCAAATTTCAATTTGGCGGCACGCGGGTTGGCCAACCGCAGGGCGGCAGCGCTGTTGGGCCTGAGCCTGCTGGGCGCGGCGTTCACCGCACAGGCCGGCGGCTGGCAGTGGTATGAGCGGGAGGCCAAACCCGCTGACGACGAGATGCCACCGCAGGCTGTAGCCCCGGCCGCTCCGGCCGGCGCACTGCAAAAACTGCAGCTGCTGCAGCAGTCGCTCAAGGAGCGGCTGGCAGACGCCATCCTGTACCCCAGCACCGAGAACTTCGTGAAGTTCTTCCAGATGCAAAACTACTTCACCCAGCAGGCGGGGCTGTTTGAGCGCTCTGCACAGCGCGCGTTTTTAGCGCACCCGGAGCTGGACTACAACCTGAAGCACAGCCACTACAACGGCACGGTAAAGAGCCAGTTGGCGGCCGATTTCGCTGCCCAGCGCGAAGCCATCGGCAAAATGGCGCAGCAGTACGGGCTGATGCTGTTCTATCGCGGTGCCGAGCCTATCGACGGCCAGCTGGTCAGCGTGGTGAAGGGCTTCCGGGACAGCTACGGGCTGTCAGTGGTGCCGGTGACTATCGACGGGGTGGTCAACCCTGCGATGCCGGAGAGCCGGCGCGATGCGGGACAGTCACAGCGGCTGGGCATCAGCCACTTCCCGGCGCTGGTGCTGGTTGACCCGCGCAGCGGCGCGGTCAAGCCGCTGGCCTATGGCTTTATCAGCCAGGACGATCTGGCCAAACAGTTCCTGAACGTCTTTACCGACTTCAAACCCAATTATTAAGGAGCGTTGAATGCGTAAATTTAAATTCCCTGACATCGACGCGACCGGCGGTTGGGTCGCGGCCTTCGGGATCTGGTTCCATATTGTGGCCGGCCTGGTGCACCGGGCGCCGGACATGGCGGTGACGCTGGCCGAGTTTATCGCGCTCACCCTGACGCTGTGCGGCGGCTACAAAATCCTCGATGAGCTGGCGCGCGTCCCCAAACGGCAGCGCGAGGAGGCGGAAAAGCAGGCCTATATCGCGGCACATCGTGAACAGGCGCCGTCGCCGGCGAGCACAGACGAACAGCACGGGGCCGGGGAGGTGCAGAATGCGGATCGTTAACATCGCCTGGCTGGCGCTGCTGTTAACCGAGCTGGCACATGGCTCCACGATTGATGAGATAGCTGCGCTGCAGAAAAACGCCGGCGTCAATCGGACGCCATCAGCGACGTCCGTCCCCGCTCTGCGGCCGGCTGCAGCGCCACGCTGGTTTACGCTCAGCAACGGCGCGCGCGTCAACCTCAATGACTGGAAGGTGGTGCTATTTATGCAGGGGCACTGTCCGTACTGCCATCAGTTTGATCCGCTGCTGAAATCGCTGTCGGAGCGGGTCGGCTTTTCCGTGTTCGCCTACACCTTCGACGGTCAGGGCGATGCCACGTTTCCGGAAGCCATCCCGGCGCCGCCGGAGGTGATGCGTACCTTCTTCCCCGGGCTGCCGGTGGCGTCGCCGACAACGTTTTTGGTGAACGTCAATACGCTGGCGACCTACCCGATGATCCAGGGTGCCAGCGATGAGCGCGGTTTTATGGCGCGGCTGGATACCGTGTTACAGGAAGCGCTGATGAGGGGAGGTCAACAATGACTTTGTGCACTCGGTTTGGGGGCATCGCGCTGGGGCTGCTTTTGACGGCGCCGGCCGTGGCCGACATGAACAGCGACATGAACCAGTTTTTTGACAAGCTGGGGTTTGCGTCCAACACCACGGCACCGGCGGTTTGGCAGGGGCAGGCGGCCGGGTATATCTCGGGTGGGTCGATTTACGCCCGCACCGGCGTCAAACAAATCCAGCTGATTTCGATGTCGCTGCCGGATATTAATGCCGGCTGCGGCGGCATCGATGCGTACCTGGGGGCATTCAGCTTTATCAACGGCGAGCAGCTGCAGCGCTTCACCAAACAGATCATGTCCAACGCCGCCGGCTACTTCTTCGATCTGGCTTTGCAGACCACGGTGCCGGAGCTGAAAGACGCCAAAGACTTCATCCAGAAAATGGCCAGCGACATCAACAGCATGAACATGAGCAGCTGCCAGGCGGCGCAGGGCATTGTTGGCGGGCTATTCCCGCGCACGCAGGTCTCTCAGCAGAAGGTCTGCCAGGACATTGCCGGCGAATCCAACATCTTCGCTGACTGGGCTGCCTCGCGGCAGGGCTGCACGGTGGGCGGCAAAGGTGACTCGGTGCGTGACCGGGCAGGAGAGAAGGATAAGGAGCGTATCTCCAAGAACATCAACATTATGTGGGATGCGTTATCCAAAAACCGGATGTTAGACGGCAACAAGGAGTTGAAGGAGTTCGTGATGACGCTGACCGGCTCACTGGTGTTCGGCCCCAACGGCGAAATCACGCCGCTGCCGCCACGCACCACCGATCAGAGCATCATCAAGGCGCTGATGGAAGGGGGCGCCGCACGCGTTTATCACTGCAACGACAGCGACAAGTGCCTGAAGGTGGTGGCCGACAGCACCACGACGATAAGTCCGGACAATGCCCTGAAAGGGCAAATCAAAAAAATGCTGTTCAGCATCGAGAGCAAGGCGCGCAACGACGAGCGACTGACGGATGCGGAGAAAGGCCTGATTTCCAGCACGCATGTGCCGTTGCTGACTTACCTGACCGACCCGCAAATGATCGGCGTGTCCAGCGCAATGGTGCACCAACTGGCCGACTACGTGGGGTACGACATCCTGATGCAGTACCTGCAGGAGCTGATGGGCGGCGCGCGCGCCATGCTGGCGACCGGGAACTACCCGGAGGTCACCGTTGAGCAGATCAACAACAACTTCATGCAGGCCGGGCAGCTTATCGCCTCCCTGCAATCGCGCGTACAGGTACAGACCGATGCCCTGCTGGTTGTCGAGCAGCAGATGCGTTACATGCGCCAGCAGGTGTCGGCACGCCTGCTGACACGTTACCAGAACAATTATCAGTTCGGGGAGGCGCAATAACATGACGGAAATCTATGTCATTGGCGGCTCGGAGTGGCTGGCGCAGAACCTTAACGCGGTCGCGGCCTTTATGCAGACCGATACCTGGGACTGGATACGGAATTTTGCGGTGGCCATCAGCGTGTTGGTGCTGGCCGCGCGGTATACCGCCCGTCGCGACCTGATGGATATCCTGGGCTGGGTGTTTGTGCTGGTGTTCTCCTCGGCGTTGCTGACCAAGGCGCAGCCGGTGCAAATCATCGATCTGTCCAATCAGCGTTCGATTCAGCGGGTGGCCAATGTACCGCTGGGGATTGTGCTGCCGGCAACCATCATCACCCGCATCGGTTACGCCATGGTGCTGAGTTACGAAATGGTGTTCAGCCAGCCGGATGCGGTGACCTACAGCAAGACCGGCATGCTGTTCGGCTCCTCACTGGTGTCCCGAAGCACCGACTTCACCGCCCAGAACCCGGAGCTGGCCAACCTGTTTGCCGACTATGTACAGAACTGTGTGGTGGGCGACATGCTGCTCAATCACAAGTACAGCTTTGAGGAGCTGATGCATTCCGAAGATCCGTATGCGCTGATCTTCCGTCAGCCGAGTCCGCTTCGCGGTGTGTTCAACAAGGACGGCCGTTTCCAGACCTGTGAAGAAGCCGCGATGCCGCTGAAGAACATGCTGGGCCTGGAAGCGAAAACCGGCAGTCCGACCTACAGCTATTATGCGCGGCGCATTCTTGGCGGTCGTCCAGACCGCGATCTGCTGTTCGGGCAGCTGCTGGGGAACAGCTACCAGTATTTTTACCAGAACCAAAAGACGGCCAGCGACATCATCAAGCAGAACATCGTCATGAACGGCCTGCGCAGCGGCATCATGAGCTACTCGGCGCGCAGCGGTGACACAGCGGGCATGCTCAACATCGCCAGCACGTCGGCCATCGAGAAGCAGCGTCTGTCCCAGGCGACGCTCGGGCAGGTGATGATGCGCTCCTTACCGATGCTGCAGGTCATCCTGATCGGCATGATGATGGGGATGTTCCCCATTCTGGTGGTGATCGGCATGGTTAACCAGGGCAAGGAAGTGGCCAAAGCCTACGTGTTCGGCTGGCTGTGGGTGATGAGCTGGCCGCTGTTGTACGCCATTCTCAACAGCGCGATGGCCTTTTACGGCCAGAAGGCCGGCTCGCCCGTGGTGCTGAGCAATCTGTCCACGGTGAAGCTGAACTACTCCGATCTGGCCAATACCGCCGGCTATATCTCCGGCATGATCCCGTTTATCTCCTGGTATATCGCCAAAGGGCTGGGGCAGGGGCTGATGAGCGTCAGCCACAGCATGACCGGCGCCTACCAGAGTTCGGCGACGTCGGCGGCGATGAGCGTGTCGGATGCCAACTACAGCTTCAACAACATGCAAACCGACAACGTGCAGGGTAACACCTGGGATACCAACAGCAGCGTGCGTGCCGGCCAGATGACCGCGCAACTGCCGACCGGCGGCACGCAGACCCGCACGGGCGATGGCAGCAGCGTCTGGGATGCGAGCGGCGCGATGTCCAAACTGCCGGTAGATATCGGCGTGACGAAGCAGATTGCGACCGCGCAGCAGGAAATGGCGCGGGAAGCCGAGACCCAGGCGCAGACATCCATGCAGGGCTTCAACAGCAATATCAGCAGCGCCTGGACGCAACTGTCGCAGTTTACCGGCCAACGTGGCAGCAGCGACAGCATGACCCACGGTGCCGACACGGCGCAAAACAGCCAGTCCAGCATCGCGGCGCACAAAATGGCGAGCGCGGTGGAAAGTTATGCCAAGGCCAACAATGTCAGCAAAGAGCAGGCAACGCAGGAGTTGGCGTCGAGAGCCGTTACTGATACCGCGAGCTTTAATACGCGAGCTGGTGTTTCCGCAAGTGGTGGATTGAAAGTGTTGGGGAATGGTGTAACGGCAGAAGGATATATGGGCGTAAGTTACGACAAAAGAGGGAGCGACACCGATTCTCATTCTGCTAGTAGCGGCACGCGTGGCAGTCAGGATGCGCGTCACGACCAGAGCGCCCAGGCCGCTGCTGACTTTAAGGAGGGGATGGACTACCTGACCAGCCAGCGCACCAGTCAGTCCGGCAGTCATACGGATAACAATGCGGACTCGCGCATTGATCAGCTTTCTTCGTCCTTGTCAGGCGCCAAGAGCAGCTACGAACAATACAGTAGTGCACATACCCGCAGCCAGGAGCTGTCACAGCAGGCTTCTCGTACCGAGAGTCTCAGTGGCGATATGCGCGAGAACCTGAGCCAGCAGTTTGCGCAGTACGTGATGGACAAGGCACCAAACGATGCCGGCAACATTTTGACCGGTCAATCGCAGGACGCCGTTGCCGCGCGTCAGTCGCTTGCGCGTGATTTTGTGCGTGAACAGGTGGCGCCGCAGGTGGATGCACAATATCAGTCCAGCAGCGGTACGCTTGGCGCCGGCATGGGGTCTGTTGGTGGCGGAAGCTCCGGCCAGGATATTCAGGCTGATTATAACAAACACCAGAGTGCGGTTGAAAACAGAACCTCACAAGCCGGAATACGCAATGATGTGGGAGCTAAGGTTAATGGTATGGTTGATAATAACCAAACAGCCCAACAAAAAATTCAGACAGATATTCATAGCCAACAGCAAAATGTTGAAGGGCAGAGAAACGAACTGCAGCAAAATCATTCGTCAGCACGAACTGCACAAAATTTAAAATATAATCTTGAAAAAGAGAAGCAGGAAGGTATACCAGGTGCAAGTAGTCAAGATGAAATGATGGCACAGGCACAAGCCATGCAAGATAAATTCAATAAAGAGCGGGGTGGTAAATGATGGTTACTCATAAGATAATAAAAGATGAGGCTGCACAGTTGAAAGAACTGATGGATGAACAACTTGAGATACCATCATTCTTTTCTTGTGTTAAACCTGCAATACTAATGGAAGTCTGGATGGTTTTATGCCCACTGGTTAGTTTCTTTTTGGCTGATCAAAGGGATTCGGAATTACTCATTGCAACAGGAATGAGTGCGTTTCTTGGTTTTTTAATATCAGTAAGCATTGTCAATGGACGGAGCTTGTATCTCTCACTACCAGTTCAATTGAGAGAGAGTTCGCAGGTGTTGGAGTTGTTAAGTAAAAAAGTAAAAAGCTACGCGATGGTATTTTTATCACTGGTGCTGATATTATCAGTTTTGGCGGCGAATAGTGCTTTAGGTTCTATGGCATATATCATACCGCTTATTTTCTTCACAGTAATGATGGTGTTCATTTTTAATATGGATATTGGCCGCTATCGTCTTTCAGCATTTACCGCCGCTCTGGAGCTTATCAAATCCCGCAAACAGGGAGGTGAATAACGGTGGCTAAGATCTCTGCCAAAACGCATACCACCACCCTGCGACTCGATGACGGTACGTTTGGGCGCCTGCAGCGTATGGTGGCTGAGAACCCCCTCTACAGCCCCTCGCATGTGATGCGCGGTGCCCTGCTGGCACTCAGTCGATTAACCGACAGTGAACTTGAAGCCTGCATTCTGGCCGTAGCAAAGGGAGGTGTTGATGAGCTTTAACGCCAAGGACATGACGCAGGGCGGGCAGATCGCCTTTATGCGCCTGCGCATGTTCACGCAGATCGGCAACCTGATTTTCTACTGCCTGTTTATCGCCTTCTTCCTGGTGGCGATTTGCACGCTGTTGTGGCGCGTGTCCATCCAGAATCTCACGAACGGCCTGATTCATTGGTGGGTCTGGATGGTGGAAGGCTGGCCGAGCATATCGCCGTCAGAGACCCTCTACCACCTGGATTATTACGGCAAGACGTTGACCTACACCGCCAAACAGGTGCTGCTCGACAGTTACGTCTCCTACTGCGGTCAGCTGATTTGGCGTGAAGGGATCTTTGCCTGCATCGTGGCGGCGGGCGCGTGTGTGACGGGGTTCGTGGTCACCGTGTGGATACTTGGCCGTCAGGGCAAGCAGCAGAGCGAGGATGAGATCACCGGCGGGCGAACATTGACCGATAACCCTGAGGTGGTGGCCAACATGCTCAAACGCGATGGTATGGCATCCGATATCATTATTGATGGCCTGCCGCTGCTAAAAAACAGCGAGGTCAAAAACTTTTGCGCCATGGGCAGCGTCGGTACGGGTAAGTCACGGCTGTATCGCAAGCTGATGGACTATGCCCGCAAACGCGGTGACATGGTTATTGTCTACGACAAGTCCTGTGATTTTGTCAAAGACTACTACGATCCGCAGTACGATAAAATCCTCAACCCGCAGGATGCGCGCTGTGTCGCCTGGGATTTATGGTCGGAATGTCTGACACTGCCGGACTTTGAGAACGTCGCCGATATCCTTATCCCCATGGGCAGCAACGAAGATCCGTTCTGGCAGGGGTCGGCCCGAACCATCTTTGTGGAAGCGGCCTACCGCATGCGCAATGACGAAGACCGCAGCTACGCCAAGTTGCTCAATACGCTGTTGTCCATCGACCTGCCGCGTCTGCGCGCTTATCTCGAGGGCACGCCGGCGGCCAACCTGGTGGATGGCAAAATCGAGAAGACCGCCATCTCTATTCGCAGCGTGCTGACCAACTACGCCAAGGCACTGCGTTACATGCAGGGCGTGGAGAAACTGGGGGCACCGTTCACTATCCGTGACTGGATGCGCGGCGTGAAGGACAACGGCAAAAATGGCTGGTTGTTCCTGACCTCCGATGCCGCCAGCCACAAGGCGCTCAAACCGCTGATCTCCATGTGGCTCTCTATCGCCTCACACAGCTTGTTGTCGATGGGCGAGAACCCGGACCGCCGTGTCTGGATTTTTGCCGATGAATTACCCACCCTGCACAAACTGCCTGATCTGGTGTCCATCGTGCCGGAAGCGCGCAAGTTTGGCGGATGCTTTGTGTTGGGATTCCAGACCTACTCTCAGCTTGAAGATATTTATGGCGTCAAGGCGGCGGCCACCCTGTTCGGGGTGCTGCGTACCCGTTTCCTCTTCAGCGTACCGGATCGCGTGGGGGCCGAGTTCGCCGCCGGCGAAGTCGGTGAAAAAGAGTATCGCAAGGCCTCCGAGCAGTATTCCTACGGGGCCGACCCCGTCAGGGACGGGGTGTCCGTCGGTAAGGATTTGGAGCGCATGCAGCTGGTGAGCTACAGCGACATCCAGACGCTGCCTGATTTGTGCTGCTATGTGACGCTGCCGGGGCCATACCCGGCCGTCAGGCTGCAGATGGTGTACAAAAAAGTCAGGCAGGTCGCGCACCCCTATGAGCCTCGCAAGATTGATTCCGCTGCCGATGGGCGGCTTGTATCGGCGATCGAAGCGCGGGAAGCCGAAACCGGCAATATGGATGCCTTGTTCGCTGCACCCCCTATCCAGCCGGCGGCCAGTGCGAACGACACCGCTGATGCCCCTGTCTCTGCCGTGAGTACGGTGCTGACAGAGAACCCTGCCAGTGACGTGCCTGTCGTGTCAGCTGCTGCCACCGTGACAGGGGGGCAGGAGGCGGAACTGAAACAGAAACCGGCGCCCGGTGATGGTTATGCAGAACGGGGGGAGTTGCCCCCCGGTATCAGTGGCGACGGCGAAGTGGTGGACATCGCACAGTATGAAGCCTGGCAGGAGCAGCAGCAGGCCATGGGGCAGCAAGCCATGCAGCGCCGGGAAGAGACCAACATCAATATCGACAGGCATCGGCGCGAGCTGGCCGAAGTTCATCATGGGGACAGCGAACCGGGAGATGAATTCTGATGATGTGTACTGGCCAATCTTCGCGAGTGAAAATATCAGCACCAATCTTCGATGCGCAATCCATCAACACGTGCAAACTCCCGTGTATTGTTGGTGACCACGATCAGCCCCTGGCTGCGGGCGTGGCCGGCAATCATCAAATCAAATGGGCCTATAGGGAGTCCTTGCCGGTTCAATTCGGCCCGAATTTGGCCGCTGTGTGCGGCGGCGGCGGCATCGTAGTTCAGAACGTCAAGACGCGCGATGAACCCTTCGAGCACCGCCAGGTTGTGTTCCGGCGCCTGGCTTTTTTCTGCACCGTAAATCAGCTCCATCAAGGTGACCGAACTGATGCACAGGCGAGGTGTATTCAGGTTGAAGCGCTCTCTGACGTGCACGGGTTTGTTCTTGATGGTGAAGATGCACGTGTTGGTGTCCAGCAGGTACTTCAACATCAGAACGCCTCCCGCTCTTGCATTGGGGGTTGGTCGCGCAACGTCATGAAATCGGCGCTGACATCATCACCGTCGAACCAGCTGTCCCAGCCCTCGCCGGCCGGCGTAATGATTCGCGTGCGACCAACGGCGATGATCTCCACGCGTTTGACGTCGTCAGGCAGCGCCACCGCTTTGGGCAGACGAACGGCCTGGCTACGGTTGCTGAGAAATACGGTTGTTTCCATGACACACCTCCACATTTGGATATACCGATTGTATATCCATTGTGGTGATTGGTGTGGGATATGTCAATGGGATATGCCTTTTGCCGGTCAGGAGCGGATGGTTGGGAGAGACTGCAGATGATGAGCATTGGCCAGGTCGGCCCTGCCGGTAAAGCCGGCGACTACTACACCCATCAGGACAACTACTACGTGCTGGGCAGCATGGACGAACGCTGGGTGGGCCAGGGGGCGGAAGCCCTGGGCCTGACGGGCAAGGTGGACGTCAAAGACTTCGTGGCCGTGCTGGAAGGCAAGTTACCGGACGGCAGTAACCTGACCCGCATGGTTGGTGGTGAGAATAAACACCGTTCCGGCTATGACCTGACGTTCTCGGCGCCTAAGGGCATCTCTGTTCTGGCAATGTTGGGGGGCGACAAACGCCTTATCGCCGCGCATAACCACGCGGTAGAAGTCGCGGTGCGGGAGGTGGAGAAGCTGGCTTCGACGCGGGTGATGGAGGGCGGCGTCTCCGAGACCAAGCTGACCGGTAACCTGGTGGTGGCGCTCTTTAACCACGATACGTCCCGCGACCTGGACCCGCAGTTGCACACCCATGCGGTGGTAGCCAACGTCACGCAGCATGACGGCAAGTGGCAGACCCTGTCCTCCGATACGGTCGGCAAGACCGGGTTTATTGAGAGTGTGTATGCCAATCAGGTGGCCTTCGGCCAGATATATCGCCATGTGTTCCGTCAGGATGTGGAAGCCATGGGGTACAAGACCAAGACGGTCGGGCCGCACGGTATGTGGGAACCCGACAATATGGACTCAGTGATTGATGTGTTCTCCAAGCGCAGCCACGCCATCGACGCCGCCGCCGGCCCTGATGCCTCAATTAAGTCACGGGATATGGCGACGCTTGACACCCGCAAGGCCAAGGTCGCCAGCGATCCGGCCGAATTAGCGGTTGTCTTGATGCAGGAAATGAAGGCCACCGGTTTTGATATTCAGGCTTACATGGCCGAGGCGCAGTCTCGCACGATGGTGACGCCGTCCCCGACGCCGCTGGAGGCGGGGGGCGATGTGCTGGTCGACCAGGCGGTGGGACAAGCCATTTCGGCGCTCTCTGACCGGCAGGTCAACTTCACGCACAACCAGGTGGCCAACAAGGCCATCAGCTACCTCTCCGGTGAGCCGGGCATGCTGGACGCGGTACGCGACGGCATCGACCGCGCTATCGAGCGCGAGCAGCTTATTCCGCTCGACAAGGAGAAAGGCGTATTTACCTCCGATATTCATCTGCTCGATGAGCTGAGTGTGGCGCAGTTGAGCCGCACGCACCTTGACGAGAGTGCGGTGGTGATAGGCGCGCCAAAGTCTGACCCGCGCACCGGCAGCATGTCAACCTACAGCGATGCCGTGCAGCAGCTGGCGCAGCATGCGCCGACGATGGCAGTGTTGTCGGGCATAGGGGGCGCATCGGTAAACCGTTCCCGCGTGGCGGAAGTGGTTGAGCTGGCGCGCGAGCAGGGCCGCGAAGCCACCGTGCTGACCGTTGACCGGCAGTCACAGCAGTATCTGCAGCAAAGCGTACATCTCGATGAAAGCCGCGTGGTGACGCGCGCTGCGCTCGGCAGCGAGGCGCTGTTTGCGCCGAACAGTTGACCAGGCAGAGAAACTGACGCTCAAGGAGACCGTGGCGCTGCTGGATGGTGCCGTGCGTAACAACGTGCAGCTGGTGTTGATGGATACCGAAAAGCGCAAGGGGACGGGCAATGCCCTCGCCGTCATGAAAGAGGCCGGTGTACCGCGCTATCAGTTCAGTAGTCGTCAGGCTGTGCTGGCGGAGGTGGTAAGCGAGCCGGACAAGGCCCAGCGCTTCGGTCAGTTGGCCAAAGGCGTGGTGCAGGCATTGGTTGAAGACCGGTCGGCGGTCGCGCAGGTAAACGGCCCGGCCGACCAGCGGATGTTGACGGCCATGATCCGTGACGAGCTGAAAGACGCCGGGCTGCTGGGACGCGAAGAGACCCATGTGTCCACGCTGACGCCGGTATGGCTGGACAGCAAAAATCGGGGTGCTATCGATACCTACCGGGAAGGCATGGTGATGGAACGCTGGGATGCGGAAAGCCGGCAGCGCGAGCGGTTCGTTGTCGACCGGGTCGGTGCGCAAACGCGCAACCTGGTGTTGCGTGACGCCGAGGGTGAAAAACACACGCTGGCCGTCAAAGCCGTGGACAAGGACTGGTCGTTGTTCCGGGCCGGCACGATGACGGTGGCCGACGGCGAACGCCTGCGGGTATTAGGCGAGGAAGGACGGGGAAAGAATGCGCTGAAGGCCGGCACGGCACTGACGGTTGTTCGTGCCGGCGCCGGCGAGCTGCAGGTGCGCGTGGCCGGCGAGTCGGATGCAGCGCAGAAGCCGGCGGACCGAGCGCTCGCGGTCGGCAACGACGTCTTCAGCGCCGTCAAGGTGGCGCCGGCGTATGTGGAAAGCCTCGGCGCCTCGGTGAGCAGTACGGCGGCGGTCTATGCAGCGGTGAAGAAAAGCGAGCTTAACAGCGCCACGCTGAGTGGCATCTCGCGCAGCGGTGGGCACATCACCCTCTATTCTGCTCTTGATGCGCGCAAGACGCAGGAGAAAGTCGCCCAGCACTCGGCGTACCGCCTGGCAGGCGAGCAGGTCAAACAACTGGCCGGTGAGGAGGGGCTTGATGCCGCGATCGCCGGGCAAAAATCGGGGCTGTTTACTCCGGCGCAGCAGGCCATTCATTTGGCCATTCCGACGCTGGAAGGGGATAGCGTCGCGTTTGGCAAGGCCAAACTGCTTGCCGGCAGTCTCGGTTTTGCGGCCAAAGGCGTGTCGATGGATGCCATCCAGACGGAAATCGAGGCGCAGGTCAAACGCGGGGAGCTGCTGAAAGTGGATGTCGCGCCCGGTGTCGGGGCGGACTTGCTGGTCTCGCGCGCCAGCTTCGAGGCGGAGAAAAGCATTATACGGCTGATTGCCGACGGCAAGGACAGCCTGCCGCCGTTGGTAACAACCAGTAGCAAAACCCATAACGAGGACGGCCCCGGTCAGCGGGAGGGAAAGGTGACTCCGTATCTGACCCAGGGACAGCGGCAGGCTGTCGACCTTATTTTAAACACAACCGACCGATTTGTGGCAATACAGGGCTATGCGGGTGTGGGGAAAACCACCCAGTTCAAGGCGGTACTCGCCGGGATAGCGCAGTTGCCTGAAAGCGAACGTCCCCGCGTGGTGGGGCTGGCGCCAACGCACCGCGCGGTGGGGGAAATGCAGGCTGCCGGCGTCGATGCCCAAACGCTGGCGTCGTTCCTGCACGATGAGGGGCTGAAGGTCGCTGGCGGCGAGAAGCCGGACTACCGCAACACGCTGTTTGTGGTGGATGAGAGTTCGATGGTGGGCAACAGCGACATGGCACGCGCCTACGCGCTGATTGCCGAGGGCAACGGCCGCGCGGTGATGAGCGGTGACGAAGCCCAGCTGGAAGCGATTGCGCCGGGTGCGCCGTTCCGGCTGGCGCAGGGGCGCAGCGCCATCGATATGGCGGTCATGAAAGAGATTGTGCGCCAGACCCCCGAGCTGAAGCCGGCGGTGTACAAGATGATTGATAACGATGTGCCCGGCGCGCTGGACGTGGTGCGCGCCGTGGCGCCGGCCAATGTGCCCCGACAAGCCGATGCCTGGGTGCCGGCGCAGTCGGTCGTTGAATATCCTGCCAAGGGGCCGGATGACATTCATGCCGCGATTGTCAGCGATTACCTGGGGCGCACCGAGGCGGCCCGGCGCGATACGCTGATCATCACTCACCTTAATGCCGACCGGCACATCATCAATGCCGGCATTCACCAGGAACGTAAAGCGGCGGGCGAGCTGAAGGGGGAAGCCGTCAGTCTGCCCATCCTTGAGAGCGCCAATATTCGCGACGGCGAGCTGCGCAAGCTGGGCACCTGGGCGCGTCATCGGGACGCCGTCGTCCTGCTGGATAACACCTACTACCGGATGGCCGACATCGACAGTCAGTCCCGTACCGTCAGCCTGCAGGACAGCGAGGGCAATACCCGGCTGTTTTCCCCGGCCAGTGCGGTGCGCGAAGGCGTCACGTTGTACAACCCGCGCACCATCGAGGTAAGCGTGGGCGACCGCATGCGCTTCTCCAAATCGGACGTCGAGCGCGGGCATGTGGCCAACAGCACCTGGACGGTCGAGGCGATAAAAGGTGATATGGTCACGCTCTCCGATGGACAACAGACCCGTACCGTCAATCCCCGCGTGCAGCAACAAGACCGGCACGTCGATTTGGCCTATGCCATCACCGCCCACGGTGCCCAGGGTGCCAGCGAACGTTTTGCCATCACGCTCGAGGGGGTGGAAGGCGGGCGTGAGCAGCTGGTCACCCGGGCGTCGGCCTATGTGGCGCTCTCGCGCGCCAAGGAGCACGTGCAGGTGTACACCGACAACGAAGCTGGGTGGCTGAATGTCATTGGCAAGGCGAAGGAGCGCACCACGGCCCATGATGCGGTGCTGGGGATGGCGCCGGGCAGCCAGAAAGCGACCGCCGACCTCTACGGCAAAGCGGTACCTTTATCCGAAAACGCGCTGGGACGCGCGGTGCTGCGCGCTAGCCAACTTACCGGCGACACGCTGGTGCACTATGTGTCTCCGGGTAAGAAGTATCCGCAGCCCCACGCCATGCTGCCGATGTATGACGCCAACGGCAAACCGGCCGGCGCTTGGCTGGCGCCGCTAGCGGACACCCAGGGGAAAAGCGTCAGGGGACTGCCAACGCAGGGGCGAGTGTTCGGCAGTGACAGCGCGCAGTTCGTGGCGCTGCAGGGGAGCCGCAACAACGAGACCAGGCTGGCCGGGACGATGCAGGACGGTATCTGGCTGGCGGCACGCTATCCCGACAGTGGCGTGGTGGTACGCCTGCAGGGTGACGACGTGCCGTTCAACCCCCAGGCGATGACCGGTGGCAGGGTGTGGGTGAACGACGAGACGCTCAAGGCCACTGCACGGGAGAGCGGCGCGTTCGACAGTGTCATTAAATTGCCGGAGAGTCCGGAGGAACGCCAGCAGCGTGAATTGCAGACGCAGGCCGACAAACTGAGCCGCGAGAAGACCTCCCCTGACCCGCAGCGGCTGGCCGGGCTTAACGATGAGCAACTGCGTGCGTTGCTTGCAGGCGGTGAACTGCTCGCCGAGGACGTAAAAGCGCGTCTGCCGGCGACGGTCATGCGGGAGGTGATGGGCCAGGATGCGGCACTGCGGGTAGATGCCGCTGTCCGTCAGGTGGCGCGCGAGCCGGTATCAACCCGTAGTCGGCTTCAGCAGGACGAACAAAACCTGGTGCGCGATGCCCATCCCGAACGGGAACTGAACAAAGAGAAAACCCTTGGTGGCGACTGACGCGCTGTGCTTGTCCAACGCCGTGCGAGACAGGTGACGAGCCTCAGCCTCGCACGGCATTACCTAAAGTAAAAAACGGATGAATACAACCCAAAACGTATCAACGACATAGGGCGTTTTGTTAACCACTGCGGTCTTGCTGTCCGGGGCTGCGACGCTCTGGGGATATGTGCAGTGGGATGTGCTGAGCGACCTGCCGCTGTATTGGCGCAATGTGCTCGTCCCGTTGCCGCTGCTGGTCTTCATGGGCATGAAGCACCTGCAGGCGCAGCTGCACAGGGCGGGCGAGCATGAATAAGACGCGGCGACTCCCCGCCCGCGTGTTTGGCGTTGCCGCCCTGGTACTCAGCGGCTGGCTGCCGGCATCGCCCCTGTTGGCGGCGCCGGCGGTACAGGTGGTTTTTTCACCTGAAGGGTCGGCGAAGCAACTGATACTAAGCGTTATCGGCGAGGCGCAGCGCGACATGTCTGAAGTGGCCAAAGAGTACCTGGCGCACTGGCAATCCCGCTGGGCGCAGGGCCAGGACTGGCAGTCGACTTACTAAGAAAGGAAATCGGATGGCGATATTTGATCCGCACAGCGGAAAACTGTAACAGGTGCGCGAAGTGGTGCGTTTAACCCCGCTGCAGCAGGACGTACTGAAATTTTTTGCGCTGGTGCTGATGGTGTTCGACCACGCCAACCGGGCGCTGGGGCTGCATGAGCCGCTGTTTGCGCTGCTGTGGGGGTACAACCTGGCGTCGCGGCCTGTCCGGCAGGCGCTGGCGATGCGCAAGGGCGCCCCCAACCCGGTATTGGCCGGCGGTGTATTGCTGGCGCTGTGGTGGGCATATGGCGCCACAGACGGCAGTTACGGTACTGCCGGCGTTTTGGTGCTGTTGGCCAGTTATGGGCTGTGCGTTTCCCTGCCAGGGTACGTGACGGCCGTCTGGCCGCTAATGGTGCTGATGCTCAATGCCAACCTGGGGGGCTTGATGATGCTGACAGGGTTGCTGCTACCGGCACTACTCATCCTGGGGACGTAGCCGTTGTTAACGATGTTCAATCAATGACGTCTGTTGCAACGGATATTTTTCTTGTACGGCTATGTAGGGCATTTGTTGATACTGGTGTTGATCGCCAGGTGGGTTTGTTAAGTCGGCAAAACATCGGTGATGTAGATCTGAATGTGTAGGGCAATATCCGCCAATATCATATGTCCTGGACAGAAAAGATCGCTTTAAAGCTGCTAAGCCAAGGTTTTTGTAGTAATCTCTCTCAAATAACCCTTATATCTTTCTGGAACTGAAGAAAAGCAAAGGCAAAGATTGTTAGAGACTCGCGCAAGCACCAGCTTCAAAGCATGTGTTAACGTAAAGGCATCTCTCAGGCTGGAATGAATGAGTGAAATAGTTGACAAAACACATTATAATGTAACTATATAACATTATTTGTCCTTGTAGCAGTGAGTGCTGAATTACTGATAGCTTAGCAGAATTTTTGGTTAGCCACGCCGCAAGGTGGCAGGGAAGTGGTTCCGGATCCATTGCCGGAACACTGAAAAGCAAAAACCCCGATAATCTTCTCTATCTTGGCGGACGGGAAAGATTAACGGGGCTCTAACTTAAACCGTATAGAAGCTGTTGCTCTATATGGGGAGTATAGTTTTATGCCTTTTAAAGGTCAACTCCTTCGGCGCAACGTAAGCGAAGGGCTATTTGAATAGCCAATTTGCGAATGTTGAGCACCACATCAATGAATCCCGTGGTTTCCGGCGTGGTGAGGCTAATGCACTGCGACGTGGGCAACAAAAAATTCATCGTCGTTACATCCCAAATCTGTGCTGCCGGGTGCCGAAGGGCATGGCGAGCAAAGTGGTTGCACGCATGAGCAGTCACGACTGGCGGCGCAATGATGACCTGATCGAGCTGCGTCGGCAGGGTTATATCCCCTATACCCAACGCAACAACCCCGACTATCGTCCCAAACCAATGCGCATTGCCGCGCGGTCGGAAAGCCGTGAAGCGCTGACGGTGCTCTCTTTGGTTCTGGGCGCCAACTGCGACTATAACCCGGACAGCGACTACCCGTTTGAGATCATGCTGCCGTTCGAGGACGTGGCCAAAGCCATGGGAGTACTGCACGTCTACGAAAGCGGCCGCAAGGCGTATGACGTGGCATTGCATGCGCTGTCGGTGTTCGAGCAGCTGGACTATCTCATCGTATCGCGTGGGCAGGATACTGACACCGGTCAAAACAAGCCGCTGCGCATCTGGCTGACGGAGAACTTCTTCACAAGCCGTGGCATCCAAGCGGAAGAAATTCGCCAGTGGCTGAATCAGTACCGGCTGTGGGCGATTAAAAACGGCCTGACCGAAACGCTCAGGCAAAAATACGAACGCCACCTGGTGCGCATAGCGCATCTGGGGATCGACATCGAGCGAAAGCATTCGCTGAAAAACCGGCTGAAAAAGATCCGGCGGTGGGTTGTGAGTCCCGATCTGCAAAACCTCAAGCGCAACGCGGAGCAGGTGATTGGCAACGAACTGGACAGGCGGCAGCAGAACGAGCAGCGGTTGGATACGCTGCTGGATGACACCGCCGCCGGCATCAAAAAGCTGGCTGCCGCCCAGCGCCAGAAGCAGAACGGCTTTTATCAGGCCTGGGTGCAGTGGACGATGGGCTGCTCGCCGCTGAAGGCGATGCAGCTTGAGAATACGCTCAAACGTGAACAGCCAGGACTGCTGAACAGCGATCCGGAGGTGTTCTACCGGCTGCTGCTGGAGCGTGCCGGCGCCATTCCCACCTAACTTCCCGAACTTACCTTGCTTTACCCTGCCTGATCCGCGGGGCTTTTTTGTTGCCTGTTTTCCACCACAAGCACTAGGTTGACCATTGGACCGGCCCTTTTCGGTTGATGCCAGCGTGATTTTGGTGGCTGTTGACGTCGAACCGGGGCGCTGACAACAGTTATCGACAACGAACAACCCTTTAACTTCGGCATTAACTTCGTAATCAGCATTAACCGCGAAAAGGCAATAAGCAATATTCTTAATTTCGAAGGTTATTTCTGAACAAAATAAGCCCTTTAAATAAAGGGAGTTACTCAGCGCACCGGCTTACGCCGTCGCTCTTGAGTACCTCCCTCACTTCGCTCGGGCAAAAAACTCTCCACCCAAGCCAAAACCGACGAA
Organism: Serratia sp. (in: enterobacteria); assembly: GCF_052400455.1. NCBI lineage: Bacteria > Pseudomonadati > Pseudomonadota > Gammaproteobacteria > Enterobacterales > Yersiniaceae > Serratia > Serratia sp. (in: enterobacteria). The sequence goes on along the minus strand of NZ_CP185814.1, from coordinate 37,625 downwards.
AATTCTCAGCACATCAAACTCACCGACCTCAACCCCACAATCTTCTTCACCACCGCTGAAAAACTACGCCGCACCAACCTAAAAGGCCGGAACAGAGTCGCTTTTAATGATAGATATTGTAACTAGAAATCAAATCTCTGTTAGAAGAGTTGCTGAAAGTTCTTCGTACACGCCCGTAAGCGGCCCTAACGGCCCGCTAACGCGGAGATACGTCCCGACAGCGGCTACGCCTTGTCGTGACCACTCCGACGGCGTACACAAAGATATACATCGCATTTAGCGGAACTTGTCTTTCAGGGCAAGGGATGGGATCGGCGATACCTATCATGCCTGGGCGGCTTCGCCGCGCGACCGGCGACCCTAACCAAATGGCGTTCTCTTGCCGCACGGATGTCGCCTTCATGCGCTGAAGCGCATACAGGGGTGATGTTGTAAGGACAATGGAACATTTTGACTTTACAGATGAATAAGTGCCATTAGCTTTCCTTACTGCGGGTCAGTGTTCGGTAACTGTCGGTCGTGACACCAAAAATAGTTCCGCCGGATCGCTAATTGAGTACTGGCTGGTTTCCCGCTCTATTCATTTGATACGGAAACGCTTTATGGTACCGTTGACGGCAGAAGTTTGGCGTCGTGCGACTATGAAGCTCATCATGTCTTTGATATCTGGTACTGCTACACCTCAGAAATTAACCCCACGGCCATCACCAGTGACATGCGCCGCATCAATAAAGCCAACTTTGCGTCCTGCACTTATTTGGCCTACGCTCTGAACCTCATTTTACGAACCTGAACAGGCAGTTTCAGGAGCGGTATTGTATCTGAGATCCGTCGGTCTATAAAAAATGCCTGATCCAGCCTGCCGGATAGATTGACCTGGAGATTATCCGCGAGAAAAGCAATCTCGATTGCATCGTTACCACGCTGGGGCTAAAAGAAATGACGAAGGGGATGCTGGTCCGCAAACTGCTTACGTACATCAAGACCAATTCGACCATATTCAAATTGATCCCTGTTACAGTTTTCTGTGCAACCGCAAGCGCGGCATGTTGCTGCCGAAGGTTGACAATGCGTTGGAAATGACGGTTCGGGAGAAACCGAAGCGGACCCGGGTTCACGGTGTTGATGAAAGACTCCCTCGGCACTGATTCTAGACAAGCTCGCCTAACAAACGGGTTTTGGATTGAAAAAAACAAAACAAGCATTTTTATGCGTGATAGCTCGTTAAGCGCCACCAAACTTGGAGTGTGACACGCTACGATCCATAATTATGGATCTCAAAAATGGTCGATTCAATATCCTAATAATGAACGTTCCCTTGCGTTCCCTGATATTGACTCGCACCGCGAGTATTCCACAACCTCTAACTTCAAAGTAGTGAAGTTACTCGCCTGGAACCATGCAATACCCTTATGTTGTCATCATAATATTAAAGCAAAATGGCGCTATCAGCTCACGATATCGACCATCAGCACCGTTGCGTGCTTTAACTCCAGCGATTGGGTTCGTCAACAACAGCGCCGTCAATTCTTCAAATCTGGCATCAACCCTGTCTGCCAGCAATAATCCAGCCTGTTTAAGGAAATAGATATAAATTTGCTCCCTGTCTGATCTGGAGCATCCCACAGGATTTTATTTACCTGAGTCTCCTAGGGGTTGAGGGCAAATGGAACGAAAGCGCACATTAAGAAGGTAACTTATTGTTTAATATGGAGATCAATATCCTCACGTCTCCCCTCAGAATACCCTCCGGTAACGTAAATATATATAGGGCTTAAAGATGGCTGAGGCTGTAGAACAGCAGTGTCACCGCCAGCTATTACCATAATGATATATTAATAGGAATGACAATTTTACATTTTTTGTAAGTTTATCCCAATCATTATTAATGATTTGAAAGTTATCACCTATTGTTGAGGACGGTAACGATCGTTACTAACGATTTCTAATTCCTAAGGTTTATTCTTATAGTTTATTCAGATGAGCAAGAATAGCGAATCAGAAAACAGTTATGTAACCCAGTTGTTAACAGGCTGATGAATAGCCGCCAGGCGTATTTGAACTACGTCCTATTGCATCAGCTATACTTGAAATGAGATGGTTCTGCTTTTATGCAAAACATCTAAAATTCCTTTTAAGGCAGGTAATTGAGAACGCTCACGTGCACTTTATTTGATAGTGTTGCATATGAAATAATTATTTTTAATACCGCCATTATAATTGCGGTATTAATAGAAAAGATGTGAGTTAAATGCTGAATGTATTGCTTCTGCCACTGCTTTTTTCTGAACAGTAATATATTAATATCAGCAGTCCATCATTTGGCAGGAAGAAAAAAAGGAAGTCAGTGCGTCAGTCAAGCAATATCAAGTACTACATAGTCAGCACAGTCAGCATGCTGAGTTAGAGGAGAAACTGAATGCAACTGAACGAGAGAATACTGCTCTGCTCACTCAGCTTGCCCGTGCGCCATCGCAGGAGACTCATCTCTGGACACACCATCTGTTCAGGCAGATCCGCAGTCTGGGCCACGATGGCACCTCGAACTCTCTACAAATACTGGACAGTGTATTCTTTCTGCCCGGAAAGGCATCATCCGAAACAAAAAATTGCTCTATCTTCAGCAACATACTCGACAATTCTATATGCGAGAGTGAAGATAGGTGGCTTCTTTCTTATGTGCTTCACACCCATTATTTTTCCGATTTATTTGACTATAGGACATTAACTAAAAATGGTGTTGCTGGGCTTGTTATAGAAGTGGCCTATCATTTATTAGAAAATGAAAGTCACTCTAAACACTACTGTTATGACAAGCTGTCTTGGACAGATGGTTTCAAGAAGTAAACATTACATACATAAATACCATGAAGAATTTTGATTAGTGCGTAATCATAATTTTATGGAGCAATGTATATCAGGAGTACTGAGTGTCTGTTGATGTGAAGAGGACTACTGAGTAGCTACATCTGTCTGTTTGGTTAATTTTTTACACATCAGTAAAATAAGCGCGACATCAAGATTGCCGTGATTTGTATCATCTTGCTTTTTGTATTGCACACCTTGTCAAATATATAGGGGCTATGGCGCTATATCAGCAATGCCATTTTATCTCTGCTATCAGCGGCCAGATGGCAATGCAAACTTGGAGGCTGCAATGAAAACCGGCATTAATGGTTTCAATCTCATCAAAGAGTTTGAGGGGTTAAGGCTTCACACCTATAAATGCCCGGCGGATAGATGGACCATTGGCTATGGCCATACCGCCAATGCCAGCGCGAATGATGTTATCACCGAAGCGCAGGCTATTTCCTTATTGTATCAGGATGTGGAGGAGAGTGAACGGGCGGTCAATCAATATGTGCATGTTCCGCTTACGCAAAATCAGTTTGATGCCCTGGTGTCCTTTGTTTTCAACCTGGGCGTCGGGAATTTCCGGACTTCAACGCTGCTGAAAAAACTCAATGCCGGTGATTATGATGACGCGGCCCAGGAATTTGGGCGTTGGATCCATGCCGGCGGCAAAGCGCTGCCTGGCCTGGTACGCAGACGAGAGGCCGAACGCGCACTCTTTCTGAAATAAGCAGTACAGTTAGACGGTTTTCTTTATTTATAAGCGTGAAAAAACAACTGGTGTAAATCAGGGGCGGTAGCATGCTTTCTTTAGGGGAATACCGAGTTAATTAATCCGTACTCCATGTAAATAATTTCATTGAGATTATTTTCACTCATTATCCATTGTAAAAAAAAGGATTGAATTCATGGCTATTACCGCAGACGACATTGCAGTGCAATATCCTATTCCGACCTATCGCTTTATTGTGACCTTGGGCGATGAACAGGTACCGTTTACCAGCGCATCCGGTCTGGACATTAATTTTGACACCATTGAATACAGGGACGGCACAGGCAATTGGTTCAAAATGCCCGGTCAGCGACAGGTCCCTAATATTACGCTGAGTAAAGGGGTGTTCCCGGGAAAAAATGCGATGTATGAGTGGATTAATTCCATTCAACTCAATCAGGTTGAAAAGAAAGACATCATGATCAGTCTGACCAATGAAGCCGGCACGGAAGTGCTGGTCAGCTGGAATGTGAGCAACGCCTTCCCAACCTCCCTGACTTCCCCGTCATTTGATGCGACCAGTAACGAGATCGCGGTACAGCAAATCACGCTCATGGCCGATCGCGTGACCATTCAGACTGCCTAATCAAGAGGACATGTTGCCATGACAGTGAAAACCACTTACCCCGGCGTTTATCTCAGTGAAGATGCCGTATCGAGCTTTTCGGTCAACGGTACCGCCACTGCTGTGCCCCTGTTTGCGTACGACAGTAACAGTAACAGTAACAGTAAGAGTGCCGTCACCACGGATGAACCGATTCAGGTTTTCCGCAACTGGGCGGAATTTACCGCCGTTTACTCTACGCCGCTGAAAGACGCTTTTTATACCAGCCTGAAATTGTGGTTTATGCACGGCGGCGGTAAATGTTATCTGGTTCAGGTGACTAAAATCGCCGATGCGGTGGCGCAATACGATGATATTACGCTGATTGTTGCCGCAGGGACGGATACCAAGACGGCTCCCCCTATTTATGATGCGTTCAACCTGGTGGTGAATCAGGGCTACCGTATTTTTGGCCTGTTTGATGGCCCGCAAGACAAAATTGACGGCACGAAAAAGCCGGATGAGGTCATGAAAGCCTATCCGACCTCCCCGTTTGGCGCGGTGTTTTATCCGTGGTGCACCCTGGCATCGGATGCGGCGGTGCCGCCGAGCGCCATCGCCGCGGCCGCCATTGCCCAGACCGACCGTGCGCGTGGCGTGTGGAAAGCGCCGGCCAACCAGGCCGTGAATGGCGTTACCCCGATGTTCGCCGTCAGCGATGATTTTCAGGGCACGTATAACCAGGGCAAGGCGCTGAACATGATCCGCACGTTCCCGGGCCAGGGCACCGTGGTGTGGGGCGCCCGTACGCTGGAGGACAGCGATAACTGGCGCTATATCCCGGTACGCCGCCTGTTCAACGCCGTTGAACGGGATATTCAAAAAGCCCTGAATAAGCTGGTGTTTGAACCCAACAGCCAGCCGACCTGGCAGCGCGTCAAGGCCGCCGTAGACAGTTATCTGCACGGTCTGTGGCAGCAGGGCGCGCTGGCCGGCAGTACCCCCGCCGACGCCTGGTTTGTTCAGGTCGGCAAAGATCTCACCATGACCCAGGAAGAGATCAATCAGGGGAAGATGATCATCAAAATCGGCCTGGCCGCGGTGCGCCCGGCAGAATTCATCATCCTGCAGTTCAGCCAGGATATCGCGCAATAATTCACTGAAGGAAAAGAACATGGCTACAGATACCACTGTACCGGGTGTTTATATTGAAGAAGATGCCTCGCCGGCGATGTCGGTGAGCGCGGGAGCGACCGCCGTGCCGTTATTTGTCGCGCGTTTTACCCCGTCCGATAAAAAACTGGCGGGCGCCATTACACGCATCGGCAGCTGGCTGGACTATACCACCCTGTTTGACAGCAACGTGCCTTCTTCCGCACGGGTCACCGTGACGTCAACGCCTGATGGCGAAAATAAATATACCTACCAGATTAATGACACTGAGGTCGTGGACCAGTCAGCCTCCGTTGCCCTGCGCCTTTATTTCCAGAACGGCGGCGGCCCTTGCTACCTCTATCCACTGCAAAAAGCAGACGATCAAGCCAAATTGGCCGCGTTGCCGGGTCTCATCGATGAGGTGGGGGCGATCACGCTGCTGGCCTGTCCGGAGCCCGATGAGGCGTACCGCACTGCGGTGTATGCCGCACTGGCAGCCTCCCTAAACCAGCATAAAGGATACTTCCTGCTGGCCGACAGCAGCGATAGCGTGGTTCCAAGCGGGGTAAGTAGTTCTTCCCAGGTTGCCGTGTATTACCCAAATTTGGTGATGCCTTACACCCGGACGCTGGATGACAACCAGGTGGCTATTACCGGCTATACCGCCGGGAGTGACACGACGATTGCCACGCTGGCCGACCTTCGTAAAGCGAACGCTGACTTTGCCGGTGAGATTGATAAAGCCCTCGCCGAAAAACGAGATGTCCCGCTGTCGCTTCCGCCTTCCGCTTTGATGGCGGGAGTGTACAACAAGACAGACGGTGAACGCGGGGTGTGGAAAGCGCCGGCGAATGTGGTGCTCAATGGCGTCAGCGATGTCAGCGTCCGGGTCACCAATGAGCAACAGGCGGAGCTGAACCCGAGAGGCATCAATGTCATTCGTCATTTCAGCGATCGCGGGCTGGTCGTGTGGGGTAGTCGCACGCAGAAAGATGATGATGACTGGCGCTATATCCCGGTACGCCGCCTGTTCGATGCGGCAGAGCGCGACATTAAAAAGGCTCTGCAACCAATGGTGTTTGAGCCTAACAGCCAGCCGACCTGGAAACGGGTGCAGGCGGCGATTGATAACTACCTTCACCGTCTGTGGCAACAGGGCGCTCTGGCCGGCAATAAGGCGGAAGAGGCGTATTTTGTGCGCGTCGGTAAGGATATCACCATGACACAAGACGAGATTAATCAGGGGAAAATGATCATTCAGGTGGGGATGGCCGCCGTGCGCCCGGCTGAATTCATCATCCTTAAGTTTACTCAGGACATGTCTCAGTAAAGGGGGAAACCCCTTTTCCGACTCTTTATAAGGATACCGTGATGGCAATGGTTCTTCCTGGGGTTTCGTACGAAGAAACGCTGTTAACGCAGGCATCAAGCGGTGATCCGGTGACGATGCCTCTGTTTATTGGTTATACCCTGGCTGATGTGGCGATACCGGTCACAACGATGCAGCCCGTCAGCGTGGGATCACTGACGCAGGTGATCGTCCACTTTGGCCAACGTGGGACGCTGGCGTACTCCCTGCGCCACTTCTTTGAAAACGGCGGGCGGCAGTGTTATGTGCTGCCCCTCGGGCCAGGGCAGGGAGAACCGGCCAAGCGTCTGCAAGCACTAATTACCGCATTACAGTCGCCACAGATGCTGGAAACACTGTTAGCAGATGACAAAACTGGCCTGCTTCTGGTACCGGAGCTGAGTGAATTAAATGATGTGCGCGTTTCCTCTCTTGACACCGACGCGCTTTGGTATCAGGGCTGGCAAGCGTTACTCACGCTTTGTTATCAGGCCCCGCAACGTTTTGCACTGTTGGAGTTACCAGAAGAGCCGACGCACGCTGCAATACTGACCGAAAGATATTTTTCCGCAGATCTGTGCCAACGCGGAGCGGCCTGGTGGCCACGACTGGAAAGCAGTTACCAGGATGAGGCATCGGCACCCGTGGTGTTGTCCCCTCTGCCGGCCGTCGCGGCGGCCATTCAGCGTAGCGCCCACGATAACGGGGTCTGGAAGGCGCCGGCCAACCTCCCGTTGGCCAAAATCCGTCGCCCCACCCAAAGTATCCTGACGTCTCAGGCATTGCTGGATAATCAGGGGGTGTCCTGCAACCTGATCCGCAGTTTTGTCGGCAAAGGCGTGCGTCTGTGGGGATGCCGGACCTTGCTCAACGAGGAGGATTCTCCCTGGCGTTATATCCAAACCCGTTTGCTGGTCAGCAGCGTGGAGCACTACCTGTGCAAACTGGCGCGCGCTTACCTGTTTGAGCCGAACACGGCCCCGACCTGGATGAAGTTAAAAGGTCAGGTCTGGACATGGCTGCGTCAGCAATGGCTGGCCGGGGCCTTTTTCGGCACGGTGGAGGAGAAGGCCTTTTCGCTCAGTATCGGTCTGGATGAAACCATGACGGAAGATGATATTCGCCAGGGAAAAATGATCCTGCAGGTCCGTTTGGCGTTGCTGGCTCCCGCGGAATTCATCGACATCAGCCTGACGCTGGATCTGCGCGACGGCACGGCCAGCGCGCAAATCGGAGGATAATCATGATGAGTACACCCGCGGTATCCCATCGTTTTCTCGTCAATTTTTTATTTAACAATATTCCTAATCCATTTGACATCGCGTTTCAACGTGTCTCCGGATTGTCGCGCACGCTGGCAGTGAGCCAGCACCGGGAAGGGGGCGAAAACGGGCGCAACCTCTGGCTGGCGGAGCAGGTGGAGCACGGTAGCCTGGTATTAGAGTGCGGAGTGATGAACGCCTCCCCCCTGACGCAGCAGTTTGACCGCGTGTTGCGCCGGGAAAGCACGCTGTGGGCCAACGTGGTGATCATGTTGCTCAATGAGCAGATGTCACCGGTCACTACCTGGACGCTGAGTCATGCCCTGCCGGTGCGCTGGCAGATCGGGGATTTGGATGCCGGCAGTAACCAGGTGCTCATCAACATGCTTGAGCTGCGCTATCAGGATATGCGCATGCAGGGGGTAAAACTATGACCGTCGAAATTCGTGAGTTGATCGTACAAGTTGAGATCACAGAGTCCGCACCAGCACTTTCTGCTCCGTCTTTGTCGTTTGCGCAGTACCGTGAGTGGGACGACGAGCGGTGGGTGGAGAGGATTAAACAAGAGGTGCTGGAACAGCTGCTTGAAAGGGGGCGTCAGTGAGCTTACTTGAACAGGGGCTGTCGAAGCTAACCCTCAACGCCTGGAAAGATCGCGAAGGGAAAATCCCTGCGGGCAACATGAGCGCAATGTATAACCCAGAGACGATCCAGTTGGATTATCAGACGCGCTTTGACACCGAAGATACCATCAACACGGCGTCGCAAAGCAACCGCTATGTGATTTCCGAGCCGGTCGGCCTCAACCTGACCTTGTTGTTTGACAGCCAGATGCCCGGGAATACCACCCCGATAGAGACGCAGCTGGCGATGTTGAAAACCCTTTGCGCCGTGGATGCGGCCACCGGGTCACCTTACTTTTTGCGCATCACCTGGGGAAAAATGCGCTGGGAGAATAAAGGGTGGTTTGCCGGGCGCGCCCGCGATTTATCGGTCACCTACACGCTGTTTGATCGTGATGCCACGCCGCTGCGGGCCACCGTGCGGTTAAGCCTGGTGGCGGATGAGAGCTTTGTTATTCAGCACTCCCTTAAGGAGCAAAGCGCCCCCGACCGTGCGCTGGTCAGCGTACCGGATCGGGCCTCGCTGCCGTTACTGGCGCTTAGCGCCGGCGGGACGCTGGCCGGCAGCGTCGATCCGTTATCGCTAGCTTGGGATAACAACTTGAAAAACCTAGATGATTTTCGGCCCGGAGACCTGCTGCAGGCGACGAATGGGAGGAAGGCATGAGCCACATCACCCTGGACATTGCGGGCAAGCCGAGCACATTGGGGATCCGTCGTTTGCGGGTACAGCAACTGATCAATGAGATCCCGCTGGCACAGCTGGAGCTGCGTATTCCCACGGATAACCATGGCGCAGCGGATAACGCGGTACAACGCGAAATCAACCGTTTTAGCCTGGGCGTCCGGGTGGTGATTGCCCTGGATAAGAAGCCGCTATTCGACGGTTATCTCGTGCAAAAGAAGATGCAGCTGAAGGGCAAAAACTGGTCCGTTCGGCTGGAAGCCCGCCATGCATTGCAGAAACTGACGTTTTTACCCCATAGCCGGATATTCCGTCAGCAGGATGACAGCTCTGTACTGAAGGGGCTACTGCAGTCTGCGGGGGTGAAACTGACACAGAAAGCGGCGGTGCAGCTGAGCAGCAAACACGATCAGCTGATCCAGTTTCGTCTCAGTGACTGGCAGTTTATTCGCAGCCGGCTGCTGTCCACCAATTGCTGGCTGCTGCCCGATGCTACCAGCGACACTGTGATAATCTGCCCGCTGTCCGACGCGACAACGGCCTCACGGCGGCTGACTCGCGACAGTCGCGACTATACGCTGTATGAAATCAATTTGAGTTTTGATAACCGCTTTACGCCGGACAGCCTGTCACTGCAGGGATGGGATATTACCGCACAAAAGCTCGTGCCGGCGCAAAAAAGTGCGGCCGGCGCGTTTCGTCCCTGGAAGCCTGAGGGTCAGGTTGGTCAGGATTCCGCCGGGCGGCAAGATTACGCCCTGGCGTTCAGCATGCTGCCTGAAACCACCCTGAAAACTCTGTCGAGCTCCTGGCTGAACTACCAACAGATGACCGGCGTACAGGGCCACATTGTGCTGGCAGGGACACGGGACTTCGCACCAGGCGAAAGCATCACCCTGAGCGGCTTTGGGGCAGGGCTGGACGGCACGGCAATTCTGAGCGGGATCAATCAGCTGTTTGATGTGCAGCACGGCTGGCGCACCGAGCTGTTGATGGGGCTGCCAGCGATCATGCTCGAGCCAGCACCACCGGTGCGGTCGCTGCATATTGGCACGGTAGCGGGTTTTACCGCCGATCCTCAGCATCTGGATCGGATCGCCCTGCATTTGCCGGCGCTGAATCTGCCCGACTCGCTGATTTTTGCCCGCTTGAGTAAGCCCTGGGCGAGTAAAGCGAGTGGTTTTTGTTTTTACCCGGAGCCCGGTGATGAAGTGGTGGTGGGGTTTATCGACAGCGATCCGCGTTACCCGATCATCCTGGGTTCAATGCACAATCCGAAAAATACGGCGCCGTTCTCACCGGATGAAAAGAACAACCGTAAGGGGCTGATCGTGAGTCAAGCTGACCAGACACACGCCTTGATGATTGACACCGAGGAGAAAACTCTGAGGCTGATTGCGGGGGACAATACCCTCACCTTAACCGGCGAGGGCGACATTGCCCTGCATACGCCGAACGCCCTGCAGTTGCAGGCAGACGGTAACCTGTCAATCAACGGTAAACAGCAGGTTGACATCACCAGCGAGGGAGAGGTAGCGATGCGTACACAGAAAGCTCTGCAACTGCAGGCTGACGGTAACCTGTCTATCGACGGTAAACAGCAGGTTGACATCACCAGCGAGGGAGAGGTAGCGATGCGTACACAGAAAGCTCTGCAACTGCAGGCTGACGGTAACCTGTCTATCAACGGTAAACAGCAGGTGGAGATCACCAGCGCAAAAATTAACCTGAAAAAATAACCTATTACGGTGAGGTTGCGATGAGTAACGACATTTTGACAGCGACCCTGGGGCAATGCTGGGCATTTCCACCGCGGTTTGAGCCCGACGGCGTGTCCCTGACGGCGGGCGTTGAGGCGGTGATGCAGAGTCTGCGCGTGCTGTTTATGACGGAGCCGGGCGAACGCATTATGCGTGAGAGCTATGGCGCGGGCATGCATGATTTCATCTTTGAGAATATCACCGATGAACTGCTGGCCAACATCCACAACCGCATCGAAGAGAGCATTCTGCTCCATGAACCCCGGGCGCTGCTCAAGGACGTCATTATTCAGCCGGGGGCACAGGACGCGAGCCGTCTGCGGGTGCAGATCACTGTGTTTCTGTCGGGCACGGATCTGGTCGAGACGGTGGACGGGACGCTGAACATCCATGACGGCCAGACGCTGAGGTTACTATGAACAACCTGGTGATTATCGACGGTGACGCGCTGAAATTTGAAACCAATTTTGGTGCCAATATCGTTATGCCAACCGCACCTTGCCTGATTCATGGCAGTGGGGAGGCTGATATTACGAATAAAAAAATTTGTGTGCTCGGCGACGAGAGCAAGGTGTCTATTACGGCCACGTATACCAAGTCCACACACCCCACTCCGGGAACGGGAATCATCACCATTGCTGCGTTGGCCGCCGATCAACAGGCTGTGTTCGTCACGGCAGGAACGCCCGTCATTGTGGTCGGCAGCCAATTCACCGCGCGTTTTACCCCCAGTTCCCCGGCGATGGATCCGCAAGGAATGCCGGACCCGAATATGGGGCCTACGCAAGGAACCGGCACATTTACCAACAGCCAGTCGTTTGTCACCGCCGGGTAAGTCTTCTTGCTGCCAAGGCGGCGAAATGGACCCTGCGTGTCTTCTTTATCATCACATAACCAATGGACAACATCATGTCTGACCTGGAGCAACTGAAACAGAGAGTGGGCAGCGGATTAACCGACCAGACCTTCCTGCTGGAGCCACGGACAGGGAAGGATCTGCTCAATCTGGTCGAAAAATATACCGAAGCAGTGCCCTTTGCCGGCCATGCGGACGCTGACTGGAAAAACTTCTGGCTGGCCGGCCGCACACCGCAAGCGCTGAGTAACATCTATGAGCACCCCGAACGGGCAGAGAAAACGCTGCCGGTGCAGCAGGCGTTCCTGCTGGCGCTGATGCACCTGCTCGAGACGCCCAAAGCTCTGCTGAACACAGTGCCGGCGCGGCACCGCTCACTGTACTACCGGGATTTATTGGGGTTTGCCCCCCGCGCCCCCCAGCCGGACAGCGTGGCGGTGAGCTTTACGCTGCAAAAAAATGCGTCCCCGACTGCGTTACCCGCCGGCAGCCTGCTGGATGGCGGCCAGGACAGCGCCGGGAACAGCATCACCTATCAGACTGACCACAGTCTGCTGATCACCGGCCAGCAACTGGAACAGCTGTGCTGGACGGCCCAGGTTGGGGATACGTGGAAACGGTATACCGCCATCGACAGCGCGAAGAGCATTGCACTACCGGCAGAGGGGCTGCGTCTTTTTAGCGAAATTGGGGACGGCGCGGACACCCAAGAGAAAACCTCTGTGCTTTATCTGGGGTTCAGTGGAACTTCTGCACAGGACACCCTGTCGGTTTACTGGTCTGTGCGCGCCTCATCGGCGCTCGATGTCACCTGGTGGTATTACAACGATAAAAAACAGTGGGCTTCGCTGGATGCCGAGTTGCGGGACGAGACGGCGGGCTTGTCCGTCAGCAACCTGTGGCGGGCCCGGCTGCCGACGGACAGTCAGCCGGGCTCGCCAAAGAATGATGGGCTGCAGGAGACCGGGTATTACTGGATCAAAGGCACGCTGAAAGAAAAGAAAGCGGCAAAGGACGAGAGCGTACCCGACGAGCCAATGCCGAAACTGCAGGCCGTGCTGGCCAATGCGATGACCGCAACCCTGAATATGACGCAGGCGATAGATGACAGCCATTTTGCCCAGCCCTTGCCGGCCAATACCATCAGCCAGCTGGTAACGCCGGTTGCCGCCATCAGCGACGTTCGCCAGCCCCTGCCTTCTGTCGGCGGGCAGCCACGGGAAACAGAGGCGGCGATGTTGCAGCGCGCCGCGACCCGGATAGCCCACCGGCAGCGGGCGATCACCTGGAACAATATGCGCAGCCTGCTGATGGAGCACTACCCGGAGATTTTTGATGTTCGTTTTCCCGATGTGGACAAACTGAGTCGTTTGCCGGCGCTTGAGGTGCAATCGCTGATGGTTATTCCTGACGGCCGTTATGGTGACAACGATGACGCGCTGCGCCCGGCGCTCAGCGAAGGAAGGCTGACCCGGATGGCGCAGTGGCTGGCGCAGTACACTTCGCTGTGGGCGGCGCCGACGCTCAAGAACCCGAAATATATCAATGTGACGGCCCGCTATCGGGTGACGTTCGTAGCGGGTATTAACCCAAATTATGGCTATCAACAGCTCGCGGCGCAGTTACAACACGACTATATGCCCTGGGCAACCGATCGGCGCCAGGCGGTCACGCCGGGCAATCAGGTGGACTACTACCGGCTGCTGGCCACGCTGCAACAGTCACCCCTGGTGCAGTTCGTGAACTCGCTGGATCTTATTCACGACGTTATTGATGAAGAGGGAAAATGCACGCGTGTGGAAACACAAAGCACCGTCACCGCCAGGGATGACGAGGTCCTGATTTTATGTCCGCAAGGAGAGACTGATGTCTAAAGAAAATGCCCTGTTCCCGGCGGTGAAGGACGCGATTGCGTTTGAGGCACTGTGGCAACAGGCTCACGAAAAAGTCACTGCATTCAGTGGCGATATCTGGACGGATACCGGCGACCACGATCCGGGCGTCAGCCTGCTGCAGTCCGCAACCTGGAACTGTTCCGACCTCAGCTACCGTGCGTCGCTGCCGCTGAATGACCTGCTGACTCATCCAGACCGGAACACCTTGTTCCCGGAAGAGTTCGGTCCTGAACAGGTGCTCACCTGCAACACGGTGACGGCAGAGGATTACCGCCGCGCCTTACTGGACCTGCACAGTAGCGATATTGACGCGCTGGACACCCCGGAGCAGGATTTTTTATTCAGCGATGTCAGCCTGACGCAAGAACCTGAAGCGTACCGTTTTCACTGGTGGTATAACGCGGAAAAACGCGAATACAGCTTCACGGAGCCGACGGTCACCCAGCCTGAAGACAAGAAGACGCTGTCTCTGCGGGGGAATCTGTGGCTGACGCTGGTCCCGACCCGCTATACCCAGTCCCTGTCATCCGAGAACCGGGCGACAGTAGATCAATACCTGGCTGAGTTTCTTGCAGCGCACCGTAATCTCGGCGAAGCGGTATCGCGCATTATCTGTTTGCAACCGGCGACCTTTGTCCCAAGGATGACGATTGAGCTGGCCGATAACATCGGCAACATCAATCAGGTGGCGGCGCAGATTTATCAGGTTACCGACGCGTTCTTGCGCCTGGCGGTCGCCCGTTATACCACCGAACAACGGCGGGCGCTCGGTGATGCCTATGACGCCATTTTCGAGGGGCCGAAGCTGAAACATGGCTGGCAGCAAACGGCACCCTCGCAGATCACCTCCGGGGGGGACGTCCTCAACCTCGGCCCGCTGGTGAACCTGCTGCTGGCTATCCCCGGCGTGGCCAGCCTGAGCACCTTGTCGGTTGATAAAGGCGATGGCCACATTACGGCCGTTACCGGGGACAGCTGGCGCTGGCAGGTGGCTGACGGTTATTACCCCCTGCTATGGGGGGAGACGCCGTTGGAACTACTGGCCACAAACGGCGGCCCATTAGCCCTGGTGTCGAAAGGCGGTATTCGCAACACGCTGGACAGTAAGGCAATGGCGCGCTACCTGGCGCAGCCAGACCTGATTGAAACGACGCCCACGGTGTTACCCGCCGGCCGCTTTCGCGATCAGACGAGCTATATTCCCGTCGGGCAGCGCCAGCCCGAATGCTATGCGCTGCAGCAGCCCGATGCCGTGATTGATGACCAGACGCGTGCGGTGCATCAGTTTTTGCTACCTGTAGACCAACTGCTGGCCGACGGTACGGCAGAGCTGGCGCAGCTGCCGACCTTACTGGCCTTTAAAGACCGGGGCGACGCCATTCGGGGAACCCGCTGGCCCTACACCAACGCGATGGTGCAACAGACTATTCATCAGCCCTACGCGAAAGCGCTGCAAGCGATTGCGCAGCAGGATGCGGCTATCTTCACGCAGGGTAAGCAGTCTGTGGAGGCCAATTTTGCCCGCGAACTGGATTTTATTCAGTATCTGCTGGGGTATTTTGGCGCCCAGCGGGCCGCCCTGCCGCTGACGCTGGATATGGCTGATTTTCTGGCGACGCAGCGGGCGTATCTGGCGCAGCAACCCGCCTTAGGTTACGACCGCATCAATATCCGTATTGACCAGGTCTCCGCCCTACAAAAGCGCATTGCGGCGCGCATCGGCCTTGACAGCATCTGCTTTGCGGATAATCCGGACCTGAGTCAACTGCCGTTTTACCTGATTGAGCATCGTCAGCTGCTGCCCCAAATCCCGGACAGCACCTTTGACAGTGAGCAGACCCCGACCGGTTTTGCGGTGGCCGAGCCTAAAATTTCCCTGACGCAGGCGGGCAGTGCCGGCAAGGTGGTCCAGGGGCAACTTATCGACCTGATTGCGATTGAAGGGGAGAGTCGACTGCATGTCAGCCGGCTGCTGGTTATCGAGACCGACGGGGACAGTTTTACCGTCAGCACGGAAAACAGTCAGCAACTGCACAACACCCTGTCACGCCTTCAGACAGCCTGGGCGAGTCACAACCTGCGCTGGCAAAACAGCAATGTCTGGCTGCAGGATATGAATTATCGACTGAATTATGCTGAGGCAAAACGGCAACCGGCTAATCCACAGCAGCGCTTACTGGCGAGTAACGCGCAAAGCCCGTATCCCGCCATGGTTAGCGTCGGGGATGGCATTGTCATTCGTCCTGCCGGCCTGCAGTTTGCCCAGCCGGGGGCGAAGGCTTATCGCGCTTCAACTGCGGAAGCTGACTGGCAGCTTGCGGCAACCGTGATCGCGGTCGATTCGATAGCGGGCACGTTACTTATCGAAAAAGCGGCCGGCAGCACAGAGGCGTTTCCCTCAGCGGAGGCCAGCTATCGTTATCAGTGGTCGTTTAGTGACTCACACTATGCGACGACAGACCGGTTCTCCTTTGTGGTCAGCGCGGTACTCAACCGCCGTCTGGTAGAAAACCAGAATATTGTGCCTGAGCAGCTGGTTGCCTGGGTACAGGAAACCATCATGGCGGAGTTCCCGGCCCATATGTCTCTGATTAATCACTGGCTTGATGACGCCACCTTCAGAAGTTTTGGGGCGACCTATTCGCGCTGGCAAAACAGCGGCATGCCGCTGGGTGATGATGCTTTTGCACTGATGCAGATGCTGACCCTGGGGCATATCCCTGTGACCCAACTGAACATCGGCCTGATGCGCGTCGCCACCGAGGCGCAGCGCACCGAGGTTGTCGGTGACGGCAGCCAGTGGCACGAAGACGTTATCCTGCGAGAAGAGCTGTTCTACGTGCCGAAAGACGTGCCAACTACCCTTTAACATCATAACGAATCTGGAGAGCAAAATGACGGATAAAACCTCTAAGAACACCGCAGAAACCGCGGTGAATACCTCGGCAGCCTTAGCCAAAACAACAGACACAGCGCGTGAGGGCAAGTTAAAAAGCAGAGCCTTGCCCCAGGCCGATGCGCTGAAGGCGCGCTTTAAGGCAGGTAGTATTCCGTTGCAGACGGATTTTGCGGACCTGATTGATCTGGCCAATATGGGCCGTCAGGCGGTGGGGTGCGCACAAGGCCAAACCGGGCCGGCAAATGGTTTTACCCTCTCATCGGAGGGGCGTCTGGAATTAAAACCCAACGCAGCTAAAGGGATTAGCGTTGATCAGGATGGGGTGGCCATTAAGGTAGGGAGCGGACTTCAGATTGATAGCGAAAAGGGAGTTTGTCTTATTCCAGAGCAAACATTCCAGAAAGGGATGGTAATGATGTTTGCCGGTACAGAGGCTGAAATGCCGAAGGGATGGGCATTATGCGACGGTAAAGAAGGAAGGCCAGATTTACAGGATAGATTTGTCCTTGGCTCTTCCAGATTTACCAATGTAAATAGAACCAACAACCAAAAAACACAAGGGGATGATAATCATAAATATTTTAATGCGGCTTCGGATTCGAAGGCGCCTGATATTAACATCACGGTTGATGGGCATGCTTTGACAATAGAAGAGATGCCGAGTCATGATCACGAAATATTTTCGGCGGGCAAGGAGGGGCATGACGGCCAAGCTATATTTGAGAGAAGTGGGATTGCTCCAAGCTATAAAAATGAATTTTGTAAAACTAGTGGAGATAGTCGTCCGCACAAACATGATGCTGTTGCAAAACAAGATTGCCATAGCCACACTGTTAATGTAGTACCTCCATATTATATTTTGGCCTTTATTATTAAAACCTAATATGTCGCATGCAGGAGGGAGGGAGGGAATGACATCTCTCTTTATTCATAAAGTAAAGCACCAGGTAAAAATAGGCAGTCGTTTATCTGGCAATAAGTTGATGCATTCCAATTTATTTGGTTCTGATAATTTAAAATCCGTTCTTCTCCAGACTATGCATAGCTATGGGGCGAAGATGTCGCTTTATTTGGATAGTTTGGAACTTAACCTCGGTTTTATTTCGGTAGCACAATTTGATACACAGTTTAATCAGCAGCTGGCGCAGGCATTTGCACAATGCCTCGTTCGCGAGCATGCGTCCGTCGGAGAACCACAAGAAATGAATCTCCAAACTCCTGATATTCTCGTGCTTCAGAACTGGCTTCAAGAAGATCATCCCGTCGAAAAAGAATTGTTTCAACGGGCTCAGGGCTGCTTGCAACCCGTCACGCTTAAATCCTTGATACAGGATAGTCCAGCATACCAGCTTCAGCAGTTGCTGAAGCTATTACTTGAGGGGGCATGGCAATCCCCAAAAATGCTGCCGGTATGTTGGTATAGCCGGGTGACAGCCGGTCGATTGTCGATAGCCGCCGTCTTGTACT
Organism: Serratia sp. (in: enterobacteria); assembly: GCF_052400455.1. Lineage (NCBI taxonomy): Bacteria > Pseudomonadati > Pseudomonadota > Gammaproteobacteria > Enterobacterales > Yersiniaceae > Serratia > Serratia sp. (in: enterobacteria). The sequence goes on along the minus strand of NZ_CP185814.1, from coordinate 19,506 downwards.
TACTCAAAAACCAACGGGGGCATAATTGGCTGATGCATCAGCACGCCCCCACAGCCAGCCAGGTGACTGACTGGGCAAAGGCTATTGATCGGGGAGAGGTTCCCCCTGAGCAGGTCGCGGAGTTACTGACCGGTAACCGGCCTTCCAACAGCATATTGCCTGGACAACCGGCATATCCCGCCCTGATCGTGATGCGTTGGTTGTTGCCATTGTGGCGACAACCCGCCGTGCGCAAGGTGATTCATCGACTGAAAGGCGGGCGGGGCGTACAGCGCCTTGATGCTTATCTGAGTCGCTGTTTACAGCGCCAAGATGATGATGTCATGCAGGAAGAAAAAGAGATGCACTCCCTTCCCAATCAAGACGCATCACCGCAAGATAATACGGTGTTATCTCCGGACGGGGTAATCGAGTCCGACGCTCAGCAGGTTGTGCGATCGGGATATAACGCCACGTTGTCGAAGAACAGGCGGATGCCATCCGATTCCCAGCAGGTCGCAGTACCGCCAGGGAGTTCTGCGTTGCCGCAGGGCCGGAGGATGCCATCCGATGCTCTGCAGATTTTGCTATCGCGAAATAACGCCATGTTGCCAGAGTGTGAAGGAATACCGTCAGCCCCCCAACGCACGATGCAGCCAGGGAAAGGCGGCCTCTGTTCGCCGAGTGAATCACGCTTATCAAGTCTGGGGATCAGCAACGTCGGTTTGCTACTGCTGTGGCCACTCTTGCCTCAGCTATTTTCCCTGCTGGGTCTATGGGAGGAAGAGCGGTTTGTCAGCGATGCGGCGCGGTGGCAGGCCGTGTACGGTCTCGACCGATTGGTTTGGGGGGACGTTAGCCCGACGGAGGGCCGGTTGACGCTGAATCAGGTGTTATGTGGGGTGTCGTGTTCAACCTCTGTACCGCCGTCGATGCCGCTGAGTCTGTTGCAGCTGCAACAGCTTGACGACTGGCTGGCCGCCATCGGCCAACAACTTCCCGGCTGGCAAAAGCTGAGCCTGACAGACATTCGGCAATTGTTCTTGCAACGGGCAGGGGAAATCAGCACGGAAGGGCCAGTCCCTCAAATCAGCGTGTGGCCGGAACCCTATGATTTCTTACTCAGAGACTGGCCGTGGCCCATGACGCTGGCGTCTTTCCCGTGGACTGAACAGCCACTGACCATCGTCTGGCCGCTAGACGGTTTCACAGGTTAAACCGCCGCTATTTTCTCTTCTTATCGGATATCAACATGACGCTTTCTTCAGCACTTCAGCCTGCGTTTATTCCGCAGGGTGATTGCCAGCTATCGTTCTTGTTTAGCGAGCTGGAACGTATCGATCTGCTATTACAGCATTACTATTACTGCCATTCAGCGCGTCACGAGGGGCTTAATGCGTTTCTGCTCAGCGAGGAGGAGGTGGAGGCGCGCAGGCAACACCCGGTCGGCAGGCCTCATTGGGCCACCCTCACACAGCCGCTATACCGGGCGGAAAACGGGCAGCCCTTGTTGGCAGAAGGCTTAACGGACCTGATTCATCGTTTCGAGCTCACCGACTTTGAACGGGACACGGTGCTGTTGGGATTGCTGCCCCATTTTGACAGCCGTTATTATGATCTGTTTTCCTGGGTCCAGCAGGGAGGGCAAAGTCAGCTGCCCAGTTTTTCATTGGCCCTCACGCTATTTTGCCCTTCAGACAGGGAAAAGCGGGCGCAGCAAGCCAGTTTTCTGCCTCAGGCGCCGTTAATGAGCTGTCAGCTGTTAACGATTGAGGAGAATAAAAAAATCCGGCCTGGAGCCAGACCCGCTTTATGACCGACAGCAGCGTGTACCATTTTTTACTCGGGCATCACTATTTGGCACCGGCGTTAGCATCGTGGGCGGAATGGTCAACGCCACCAGTGTTGCCATTTTATCCTGCCGGCTTAAAAGACACGCTGGCTGGCGTGTTACTGACTGACGATATTGAGCCGCGCGCCGTGGTGCTGCTGCGCGGAATGCCGGGGTGCGCCAGAGCCCATGCGGTGTCGAGCATTTTTGCCTCTGACAACCGGCAGACGCTGCTGGTCGATATCGATAAGTGCGCCGAGAGTGATGACGATGCGCTGTTACTGCATTTAACCTGTCTGATGCGTGAAGCTCGTATGCGCGGCGCGGGCATGGTTATACGTAACCTGCAGGCAAGGATGGAAAAGAGCACGTCACTGCCGGAGAGGCTATCTGAGCAACTGAACCAGCCGGGATTAAGGGTAGTGTGCCTGGTTGAACCCTATGCTCCGCCTTTATGGTTGAAAAAGACGCCCACCTTGCAGACAGCGATGCCGGTGTTAACGCAGGAGGAAAAACTGCACCTGCTCAGGGATTGCCTGCCGGAACAACGTGCGGCGGATATAGACCTTATCAGTCTCAGCCAGCGCTATACCTTTACCCCGGAAAGCCTGCCGCTGATGGTACAAGAGGCCGAACTGTATCGGCAGCAACGCGACCCGGCGGATGTGCTGCAACAGTGTGATATTCGCCAGGCGCTCAATTTACGCAACCAACAGAATTTCGGTTCCCTAGCGCAACGCATTACGCCGAAGCGGACATTAAACGACCTGTTGGTGTCAGAGAGCCTCTTGCAGCAACTCCAGGAGATGTTGACGGCCATTCGCTATCGGGAAAAAGTGCTGGCCGGCGGTTTTAAAGATAAGGTGGGCTATGGCGTCGGGATCAGCGCGCTGTTCTACGGCGACTCGGGAACCGGGAAAACCATGGCGGCGGAAGTGCTCGCCCATACCCTGGGGGTCGATTTAATCAAGGTAGACCTCTCTACGGTTATCAATAAATACATTGGTGAAACCGAGAAAAACCTCTCCCGCATCTTTGATTTGGCAGAGCAGGATGCCGGTATCTTGTTCTTTGATGAGGCCGATGCCTTATTCGGCAAGCGCAGTGAGACCAAGGATGCTCATGACCGGCATGCCAATATTGAAGTGTCTTACCTGTTACAGCGGCTGGAAAATTTCCCCGGTCTGGTTATTTTATCCACCAATAACCGCAGTCATCTCGACAGTGCATTCAACCGGCGCTTTACCTTTATTACTCGCTTTGCTTATCCGGATGAAACGCTGCGGCATAACATGTGGAAAAAAATATGGCCGAAGAATATCAACGTCTCCCCGGACGTGGACTTTGAAAAATTAGCGCAGCGGGCCAATATTACCGGCGCCAATATCAGAAATATTGCCCTGCTGGCCGCCTTCTTCGCCGAAGAAAGTGACAATCACGAAGTCAGTCACCGTCATATCGAAACAGCGTTGACCCGTGAACTGGCCAAAACAGGGCGGCTGGCTATTTAACCCGCCGACGCAATATCCCGTGTCAATAACGCATCATGGACAGTGATAACTTACTATTAATACCGAGGAACGAGGATGTCTAATTATCAAACCTTGCTTGACGTGAATAACGCGATGAATAAGATGTTGCGTGCTTATGTGAATAAGGACGTGGCAATTCGCTTTGATTTACCGGATGTGGATGCGACGCAGTCCGATGCTGCGATAAGCGTGTTTCTTTATGATATCCACGAAGACCTGCAGCTGCGTACTGCCGAGTCCCGGGGTTTTAATGCCGGCACAAAACGGTTGTCACCCGGCTGGGTCAACGTGAAGTGCAACTATCTCATTACCTATTGGGAATCAACCGGTCCCGCCACGGATGCCGGCAACCCGGACAGTCAGCCCGACAACCAGGCCATAAAAGTCATGTCTCAGGTTCTGGCGGCGTTGATTAACAATCGCCAACTTGCCGATATTCCTGGGGCGTATACGCAGGTTATGCCGCCCAAAGAAAATCTGAACAGCCTGGGTAACTTCTGGCAATCGCTGGGCAATCGCCCGCGCCTGTCGCTCAACTATTGTGTCACCGTACCGATTAGCCTGAGCGATAAGGGCGAGGAAGTGACCCCGGTGAAATCCGTGTCTACCAGCGTTGAGCCAAAAGCGCCCGTTTCTCCACAGGCCATTTCCGACGTACTGCGGGAGCAATTAATCGTGGCGCTGGGCGGTGGTGATGATGCCCGTCTGGCGATGACGCACGTTAATCTGGAGGCTTCGCCGGTTGCCGCGTCAAACGGAAGTGCGGCTGACATCAGCGTATCGCTGCGAGTGACCGGTATGACGCAGAAAGAATACATTGCACCGATGAATACGGTTTTTGAACAGTGGGAAAAGGATGAGCCTGCGGTGGTTATGGTCGATGGCTACCTTATTTATATCACCGCAGTTGATAATACGGACCTGACGGGGATTTAAATTCATTCTGCAGTGGCATGTGCATTATATCCTCCGTCTGTAACCGTTTTACCACATTGCCCTCCGGCGTCTTTATGGCCTCGCTGATATTATAAGCCGGTGTGTCCTCAGTTATCTGGCGGACATACCGTGCAGCCTGAAACAGACACCGATAATGGCATGCCGTCACCGTTGCTTCGTCTATCTACGTTATTCGTGCCGTAAACCGAGTGAGTTTATTCTCGACAGGATACAGTACCTCTCAGAACTCAGCCGCAAATAATCCAAACCTGAGGACAGCTTTATGCCTTACTCCCGTGAGTCGAAGGAAAACGACACGCACGCAAAAGGATCCAAACAAGATAACGCTAGCCAGGAGTACCAACTGGCCAGCCAGGGTGGTGCCACTGCCCCGCCACCTGATGAGGGGCTGTCGGTCGGCAGCGGCTATGAGCGTTTATTCACTTTTATTCGCGAGGCTCACCTGGAAGAAGCACAGGAATTCAGGCTAAAAGGGTACAACAGTCAGGTGCCCGAGGTTGACGGGGGGTTACTGACGCAGCTGCGTGACGACCTGGCCGCGGCCAAATCTCGCCTGTGCCTTCAGGTAAGCGTTGGGGGGCCGCTGGGTTCTCTGTGGCTGCTGGACCAGATAGGCAACATAGAGCGTCTTACGAGCACGCTTTCGGATGACGTCATAAAGCACTGGATTGAGCAGGAGCTGATCCGCAAAAACACTGCGGAAGCCGCGGGGAGCGAATTGGGGAGCCGGCGTACGGCTCAGTCACTGGCCAGACGGCTGGAATCAACCCTGCAGACGTTGATACGTGTTGTCCATACTCTGCGTGCCATGGATGACTACAGTACCCCGGAAAAAAGGCACGACATGCTGGTCGCAGAGATTACCGGCGTATTCTCCTCCTATGATAAAAGTACGGTGATACAGGCCCTGGGAAGCATGACGGCAGAGGCGTCAGGCAATGCCGCCTGGGCTTCCCTTATGCAGGCCCGGAAAGCGGCGTGGGAGGCCGGTAAGTCGTCCTCCGTCAATGCGATGATCGCGGCCTCGCGGCACGAAGCAGAAAAAGCCAATCAAAAAGCCCGTCAACTTCAGGGGGATCCACAGACGTTCTTTAGCCATGTCGCCGCCTATCTTCAGAGTCTCTCCAGCGATTTGGCAAAAGTGTCGATTCACGCAGGCCTGAGCACCATTCCCCCGACCCTACAGCATGATGAGGTGGTTGCCTCTTTGTCGCGCTCAAACTCCCTCTCTCAGCGTATCAAAACGGGTTTTGATAAGAAAAAATTACAAGCGCAAACTGCCGTGGCGGGCATGAAAGTCCACGCGCACCGGCTTGTCCGAATCGCACAGCATGGTCATCCCACCGGCACGCCAACAAAGGCCCCTGAACATGTCGTTGCCGACTCCGTCATCAGAAGCATTTTATGGCAGTGGCAACAGCCGGCCATCAAAATTCAATACGCCAGCGCTGCACTGCTGTCAAAAGTGGATGAGCTGAAAAAAATTGAAGGGGTGCTGGCTGTTTACTCCGCGGCGGATGGCCGGGAAAGCGAACAAGAGCGCAGCAATACCCCTGTCAGTCCGTCGGGTGAGGAGGACCTGGTTGCGCAGGTCAGGGAATGGGTGAACGTCAGTGTGGAGCAGGAAAACCCAGAAAATCAACGGGCGGCAAAAGTGGCGGCGCTGGAGCGGTTGCTGGGCGGCGATATCGACCATGCGCAATCCCTTTTGGCACGCCTGGGTAGTACCACCGACAGCATTCAGAAGGTGCTTGAAAAGCACTGGATGTCAGTCAACGACATGCTGGAATCACGGCTGCCTGTTGATATTGCCCTTTCTCTGCAGGAGAAGGTTGGGTATTTGGTGGATAAATTCATGCCTGACATGGCCAGGGATCTTGCTACCGCGGCCCAGGCGCTGAATGACGCCGCGCTTGCCGCCGGAAACTCCGCGCGCAATTTCTCCGAGGCCAAGGTACAGGCAGGCAAAGCACAGTTGCTGGCGACAAAGGTGAAGGATCGTCTGTCGGCAGAGTCTGCACGACTGACAGAAAGGCCACTGGATGACCATTCACGGGGAGCACGCCTTGCCAAACATTGGGCAAACCTTGCCAACGCACAGAACGAGGGGAATTATCCGCCGCCGGATACACAGCAGGTACTTGCCTCCCTGAAAGAACAGGGGCTATTAGCGGGGACCCTTTCAACCGGCGATCCGGCCGGGTATCTCTTCGCCACCCGGCTTGCCGGTGAGCTTGAAAATGCCCGTCATGATGAATTGAGATTACCGATGAGTCCGGAGCAATATGCTGCCTTAGAGAAGGGGCTTGTTGAGTATATTGTGAAATGGGGGCAAAAGCGGATTTCGCGAGGGGTCACCCGTATTGTTATTGAACTGTCCTTTGAACAGGCTTTGAATGCGGTATCGTTCAACGTATCCAGCCTCTTCCGGCTCCCCTATAAGGTGCTGAAGGCCTCGATAAAAATACCGTACAATGTTAACAAGGTTAATCATTATACCATGCCCGGTCATGATAAGCCCTATAAGGCTATTTATGGCTTACTGGGCAAAAAACTCAAGCAACTTGGCTTTAATCTACTGACGGCGCCCGTGCCTGGCGCGATCAAACTTGCGGCCGGTGCCGGGCTAACCGCAGGTGCGGCCTTGCATAATGTATCTGTCGGGCGCAGCGAGAACACATTTAGCGCAGTTTATCAACATGTGGCGGAAGAGAAGCAAAGTGAAAAAATAAAAATGGACTCAGTGGGGGGGATGATTTTTGATTCAGTGCTTGATACTGCCACTACGGCCGCTTTTAAAGGGGCGCAAAGAGGCTGGCAAGCAGGCCGAAATGCAAATAACGCTATTCCTGGTAATGCATTCGTAAGCAAACATATTGCTGAAAGCAATGAGGAAGCGCATCCACAAGCGCAATGGCGCGACATGGCTGCCGGAATTGATAATCCTCCGCAGGAGAATGCTGCGGCAGATGAGAGAGAGGCCATGCCGGTGAGTCACTCATCGCCGTTACGACCGCAAATGGATGTTAAGCCGTTGTCTGATGAGCATGATCCTGCAGATCAACTTGAAGACAATGAGAAAGAGGCGTCCCAACGTCTGATTAGACGCAAGAGACATATATCAACTGGGGGGGGTAATGGTATTGAGCAGAGTAAAGAAGATGAAAGTTATTTTTCCTCAATAGGAAAAGACTTCCGTCAAAGTGAAAATAAGGATGCGGGAACTTTTGGGAAACGAAAGAAAAATGAACTATCCAAATTCATTTTAAATATCGCATCAAATAAAATCAGCTCTTCTGGTGAAGAAAGTAATGATGATTTTTTCTCTGGTGGGGATGAGAAGTTTTCTAACTTGGTTATAGAAAGGTATCACTATATAAAAAGAATTAAGCCAAATATTACAGATACCTACGCAAAAAAAATTATTTTTAAAAGTTTGGAGGGTTTTATAAAAAGAAATGTTGATAAATTGAGTTATAATAACCTATATGTATCGTTGCAAGCATTACACAGTGTGAGTGATGAGGATAACGATTTCGATATAGCCATCAGTAAATTGAACTCCAAGCATTACAAGTTTGATGGCAAATTTAACATTAGCGAGGAAAATTATGTAAGATTAAAAGAGGCAATGTATCAGGATGAGAGGGGCGGTAAACAATCCACCATAAAGTTGCCTGCTGATGAAATCAACTCGAATGGAGAGCTGACATCGGGAGGTATTAATGGTTCAATAATAAAACTAACGGACAAAATAACTGACCTGACAAATAAAAATATTGAAGACCTTATGCTGGTTAAGTATGAAGATGAAGATGAAGGTGAATTAATTAAACTCTCCCTGATCGATATGAAATCATTAATTAAGTACCTTAAGGCAATTAGTGATCAAGACACTATAGCCAAAATGAAGGGTTATAAACCAAAAGGAAACTATGAAGATGTGATTTTTGCAGCCGATTTGGCGCATGAACTTATCAGTAGAATGCAGGCATCTTCAGAAGGATTTTTTGAAGAAGAATTGTCAGCTGTTATTTATAAAGCAACGATAGAGAAAAAATTCTCCAGCCTTAACCTAACAAAGATATATAATAGATTCATCCTCGACAAGGAACGATTAAATCCTTTTAATAAATCATTACAAAAAGAAAAACCTGCTGGATATTTCACTATTTCTGACTTTAAGAAAAGTGGGGATGCTGAAAGCAGGAGTGCATTTAATCAGCAATTTTATGATTATCGAGATAAGTATAATAAATACGATGCTGGAATATTATCTGGTAGTATTATAGCTGGTAGTGGAATAACACTTGATGAATTTAATCAAAAACCCAAGTCTATACAGACTTGGGCTGTATTTGGCAAATCTCTGTGCGGATATACTAACACTATTGGTGAGGCTATTAGTCCTGAGCTAAATCCAGCACAATATATTCCTGGGAGAGTTATTCTGATGCAGTTATCATCCGGAAGATATCTTCTCGTATCCAACTTATTGGGCAGCATTCGTTCTGTTATTCTTACCGAGCAGGCGGGTGATAATATCAATGGATTGTTGTCATCTCGGAAATTAGTTGGTTTTGAAAAAGGATGGTTTAATGGCGAAGCAGATGCAAGATATAGGCAATACGATGGACTATATTATTTTAATCAAGTGAATGAGATGATTATCAAGCCGCTGTATGGTAAAGATTGGAATAACAACCCAATAAGAAATATATCACACCAATATTTTACATTAGCAAAAGATGACAAAGCGAAACCCATTTTAATTGATGATAAATCGACAGTGGCCGGCACGCTGGCACAAGGACTGGAGATTGCACAGGCTGCCTATGTGGAAAACCTACATCAAGCTATGGATGAAACTGATTCTACCTGGAAAGTAATAAGAGGTTTTATTCCGTTTTATAATATCATTTACAATTCATCTACAGATTCAGAATATAAAATTGACAGTGGAGAGTTACTCCTTGACCTCGCAAGTGTTGTTCCTGTAGTTAAAGCCGCAGGTGCTGCAGGGAAATCAGCATCTGAAGTCATGAAGTTAGGCCGCACTGCCTTGAAAGCTGGGATGAAAAATGGACTACGTGGATTTGATTTGTTTAAATATGTAGCAAAGCAAGTTTCACCAGATTTGTTATCCGCAGCATCAAAAAACTCTTTATTGATGACAAAAGCATTTTATGATGCGATTGAACCTGTACCGATCAGATCGACTTTCAAAGGGCTGTATAAAGGGGTAAAAAGTGATTTGAAGTTAACATCTCTGGATGATTTTTCGGGGGGCGCATTAACCCGTGAAAATATAAAGGTTGATTTAGAATTAACAAATGATGGGGTGTTGAAAGATAATTCAGGCCAAAGCTTCATAAGAGGTGAAAAAGGTGATTTGTATCACGTCGAAAAAAATCACAGCAATAATAGATGGATGTTGGTTAATGGTGATAAGAAAAATCCCATCATTAATTCAGGTGGTAGATGGTGGAAAGTAAGTAAGACAAAAAAAACAAGAGGGTTATTCCGAAAGGACTGGGAGGTTAACGATATCAATTTTGAGGGGGCTCACTCTAATCACGGCATATATAAAATTCGTCCTGATAACCCTCAATCCATGCAGGATTATAATTATTACATTAAAAATAATAATAAATTCTATCAGGTTAAATATGATGAAGGAAATCATACGTTACGTTTAATAAATCCCACTTCATCTAGCCGGTCAGGGTATTTCCCTCCGATAAAATTGAATAAAAATAACAAATGGGTATTTAACACCAATGTCGGACTGAAAGGCGGTGGGAAAGATTCGTTCTTACGCAAGTTGTTCGGTAAAAACAAACATCAGTCTTTACAAACTCATGAACCCTCAACTGCAAGCTCCGTACCAAATCTCCCTGCCTCTACCCCACAGAGACAGATAAATTACAACCTAACCAGTGATATTGATGCCGCGGCCTATCTGGAGGAATTGAAGCAGAAACCCAGTATCAATAATAAAATCATGAATCCGGCAGGTCAGTGTGAGTCATTAATGAATCCTGTAAGTGATTTCATGAAAGATAAGGGATTCGATAATATTCGCTATCGAGGCATGTTTATCTGGAATAATGCAACCGAGCAAATCCCAATGAATCATTTTGCAGTTGTTGGAAATAAAGGAGGAAAAGACTATGTGTTTGATATTTCAGCTCATCAATTTGAAAGCAAAGGTATGAGAGAGCTGAGTGGCCCATTAATTCTTTCGGCAGAGGAATGGGCGGGCAAATATAGTGGGGCAACCAAAAGAAAACTTATTTATTATACTGATTTCAGTAATTCAAGAACAGCGGCTAATACCTATAATGCATTACCACGGGAATTAGAGTCAGAGTCAAAATCTATGGTGGTGAAAGTTTTTGTTACATCGCCGACTTGGTATAACACCTTTAAAAAGCAAAAAAATATTCCTTCAGCGGTAACTGTAGCGTCGCCACGGGGACAGGTATCCACCTCTGCTCCGCCGGCACCGGCAATGCCACAGAAGGGACAGGCATCCACCTCTGTACCGCCGGCACCGGCAATGTCGCCACAGGGACAGGCATCCGCTTCTGTACCGCCGGCACCGGCAATGTCGCCACGGGGACAGGCATCCGCTTCTGTACCGCCGGCACCGGCAATGTCACCACAGGGACAGGTATCCACCTCTGCTCCACCGGCACCGGCAATGTCGCCACGGGGACAGGCATCCGCTTCTGTACCGCCGGCACCAGCAATGTCGCCACGGGGACAGGCATCCGCTTCTGTACCGCCGGCACCGGTAATGTCACTGCAGGGACAGGCATCTCCCTCTGTTTTGCCGTCGCCACAAAGACCATCTGGCACGTTAAGATCGGTTGAATTTAAACCTGGTGAAAATAAGGAAGCATTCTCAGTGTTAAAAACTAAAGCTGAAACGTTGTATCATTCGAAGGCGAGGTCTCCGTTCGAATCGGTTGATACAACGAATGCATTTGATAATCGATACTCTGTTATCAAGACTGAAGCCTCTGCTCCTTCTAATGTTTCTCATCTTACAGAAGGTAAGCTGTATAACTTGAAGATTGGAGCAAAGTCTTCTGAAATCCCAGCTTATGATTTATATATATCTAAAGATGGTAAAAACATCATCACATCATCGTCTTATAAAAAAGATGATGTTACTCAAGACCCTCGATATGGAAATCCTTTGTCTTACTCCGAGATCATGTTTAATGCACTGAAAAAGTCAGGGGTTGATCCGAAGGAGTTAATACGTTCCACTCAGGCTAGCATTGAAAATAGCGTTACTCAAAGTGTTATAAGTGCTATAGGAACCCGAATCCAACGAGGGCGGGTTATCGTTGTTTCACCAACGAATAATCCAGACGCTTTTTTTACACTTCTGGGCACAGACAATTGTAAGGCTACGTTATTTATGTTGACTCAACATGCAGAAGAGTTTGGTCATAAGACAATAACGAGTATCGAGTTCAAGGGGACTGGCTATCTGGTTATGAATATAGGTTAGTCTGCGATTCTGCCGCATTAACGGACGTAGGTCAGTAAAACGTGTTCTATCGCCCTGGAACACCATAGAGCCTGTTTAGCATTTTGTGTATCTGACTGATTTTCATATGTTCAGTGCATCATCAAAAAAACAGGTTGATTTATGGACGAAAAAACTTGCAGGCTCTGGCTGACGGACTAACCAAAAATCACAAATCGCCTAAAAATCACAATCAGTTCGACCGCCTGCTGAAAAAACGCGTCGAAGCGGAATTCAGTGTCGAAATGACCCTCCATCAATCAGTCTAAACCGACGAGCCGTGAATGGCATGTGGGTTGCTAGTTCGATGGTTATGACGGGGCGCAAGCGGACAGCCGGTGACTGTGGTCGAAAGGTGGAGATCCCGGTGACCTGCAGACGCTATTGCCGCTCAGTACCCACGCACATCTTAAGTAAGAATCAGGGTATCTGGTGCTCAACGCGTTACTGGCCGACCACCGACTGGCCTGTGAAGTGAGTACCGCGATTATTTTGACCGCAAAGCCAGGGGGCCGCCGTTGTCCGCGGCTATGTGTTGACCCTGAGCGCACAACCCCGGCCAGTCGCCGAAACACTGAAAAATCAGGATAGAGAGAGAGGAATAAAATGTACGCTTACAATAAAGAATCGCCAGTCGTAAAGAAAAGTCATGACGAGCGTGATCATAGTGATGAAAGCCGTGAATATTCACCCCTTTCTGCGCCTGGTGAATACGAACGGTTTCAGTCTGGATACTGTGCATCCGGGCCAGCATATAACGCGTCGCTGATGGCTCCCGAAAAAAAAATCGATTTTCCCGATGAACTAAGCATTGCGCCGGGGGAATTGACGCGAGAGTACTTGCCGGCGGGAACTGTGCTCTATAAGAGTATGAGATACGACAGTTTTGATGCGGCCAGGGCTCTCGCCGGCCAGGAAAATAAAGAGGAATGGGAAGGTCAATACTTTGCCCTGGATAAGGCGATATCTGAAGGGTATGAAATGGATTATCTCGATGAGAACACTGGTAATGGACGTGCCTGGCTTCATACGTTTGTGGTAACGAAAGACATCCCCATTCTTCGTAATACAGCGCCGCGTCACGGCGATGATAGTTATTCAGGGGGCCAGAAAGCCGCAGCAGTCAAACATTTCTTAATCAACAACCCCGATATTCTGGGGGATAATACAACAGCGTACATTCATCCAGGAAAACCGCTAATGCCCACGCTGAGCGAAATGGGTGTGGCATTCAACGGACCTCATGATAGGGAGGGCGGCGTAGAAATAATTATCGGTGGTGAACAACTCAAGAATCTCGATGTGACGCACTCGGAACCTCATCAATACAAGATGTGGGAGAGACGGTGACACTGCCTGTGTGCTACTGATGACAAGCTGGTGAATAATATTTGGATGGCAGGAAATAGCTCAATAAGAGCCTGTCACAAGAGGGGGTTATTGCCTGATGCTGAGGTGTTGGATTCAATGCCAAATGAAGGTTGATTTTAGACGAAAAACAGTGACAGGCCAGCAGGATGAGTGCCTGAACACTCACTGGTTTTTGTCATTGGTAGATGATCAGGACAAACTCGACAATTGGCGCAGGGAATATAATCATGAGGGACGAATTCGTCATTAAATGAGATGACACCGGCTGAGTTTATCCGAAGTATCCAGAAATACGAAGATCTTTGATTTAACACTGCATTGGTTTTGGGCTAGGGCCAATAGCGGCAAAAGTATAAGTTACGTGACCTGCTGACGGAAGGGCTGAGCAGCGGTGAGCCGCTGGCGTGCGACAAAGATGTATTCTTGCAGAAAGTTCAAACTGGAATGAGGACATCCGATGAGAGTCGTTAAGTTAATGCAGGAGGCGGAGTGAGGATAACTTAAGAAATGAAGTTGCTGAAAGAAATAGGCTAATGAATGGGCGAGTAAGAAAAATCAAGCTTCATTACGACTTAATATGTGGAATGACACTTGGCATGGGCCTTATGACTAAACAGAAGTGCAATGACTGACTTTACCAACAGTAAGTAGACAGCCCTGCTAGCTTGCAGGGCTAAATGGTAAAAAAACTGATGTTTTTTATTAACCAATAAGTGCTACAGAACTGTAACGTGTATTAATAAAAACGTTCGTTATTTAATAGGTTTCAGTGGCCTGTCAAATATAACTTTACCCCAAGGAAGTATTCTGATGCCAACAGATAACCCACAATTACAGCAGGCGATAGCAGAGTTTAATAAAGCCATTATCCGTGCGGCAGAGTATGAAGGAAATATTGAGAATATCATTCGTGATAAGGTTGAGCGGCTTTTCCCCGCGGCAGAAAAATCTCTGAAAGAAAGCGTGGTTGCCCAAGCGGTAGAAAAAATAGCTGAGGCAAACCAGGCATTTGAGTTTAATCATCTCGGTAACGATCTGCTTGAATTCCCTGCGGTGGAGTATATCGCTCGCTCTTTTTTGCGCCGAACGCTGGAGAAGACGGCGATTGTTCAGGCTCGCGATCCTGCTTTTTCCGTAGCAAAAAATAATCCGGATGCCGGGATCGGTTTCCTGGACGGGTGGAGCAGCGATAATGCGGAATGGGCAAAGCAAATGAACGCGCTGCTGAATGAAAGCAAGGTTAATGCCCGCGTGTTGACCAGCCTGGCATACAGCTACATCCGCCCTTTTCGCAACCCGCAGACACTGCGCAAGCTGGGGGAGAAGCGAATGAGTCGTTGCTGGACAGCAAAGAAGCCAACCCGCGTCTGGATATTTTTGCCGGCTCAACGGCAGGGGCATCGCCGGCCATGTCGAAGCCGATCACCACTCAGCCTCATGGCTGGCCGTGGCTAAAATACGTCGACTGGAACGCTACGGAAGCATTGGGTAACAAAACGTCACCGGATTTAATTGGCGGCCGGCCAAGCGGCGATCCGCATAAAGGGACGGGCTTCAAGTTTAAGGGCATGTTGCAGGCGATAAAGCCGCCGCCGTATCGACGCCATTCATTCTCCCTCAGGGAACGCGACGAACATGAATCGGGCTACGGCGGTTTCGTTATCAACGATAAATCGATGACCTCAATCGGGGCAGAAAAACCGTTGGTGGTGAACTGGCGTCAGCAGAACATGAATAAAAAACTGCCGATGTTTTCCGGCCCGTCCAGCACCACGTCCTATATGTATGAAATTGCCCGTTTGCTGAATCTGCCTGCAGCTGAAGCCCAGGCATTCAGGCTGCTTTTGTTGGGCTGGATGATCCAGGCGCGCGATCACAGTTTTACCGAGATTATGGGGGCGCTGGATGCTTATACCATGGAGTTTGATGAGCGGGGGCCCACGTCCGTACCCAGTGACGCGAACATGGCCTGGGGAGCCAGACAGAGTGGCGACTGGCTGCGCGCCTATGAAGATTTGGTGACAGAGGATATTGACCTGCCCGCGCTGGAAGCCAAAACCCTTATTCTCGAAGGGCAAGCGATCCATTTGCCGGCGCAGGGCGCCGTTCACATCAGTCGGGATGAGTTTGACCAGTTCATTACCGCGGGCAGGGGATATCCGGCGCAATATGCTTCAGATGATTACTTGCTGAAAATAGGTGAGGCGGTTGCCAGCGGTGGGGAAACAGAAGATATCTCCGGGCTGGCGTCAGAACGGATCCTATATGCACCGCAAAATAGGGAGGATCTCAAACTCTATAATGTGCAGGAGCGAAAGCTACCGCCGCACCCTGCCCGCGGCGCCCCCGGCACGCCTTTTCTGGATGCGGAAAAAGACGCGGCGGTTACGACCTGGCTTGATGCCTTACCTGAGGCTAAACGCGCGCACATGCTCAATGCTGCGGCTTCGCTCCTGGCTGAGTCCACGCAACAAGACTCCCTGGGTCATGTGTTCAATTACGGTAACCGTAACGATATCTGGGAGGTGTTTCTGACGCAGCCGGGGACGAATATGCTGGCTGGTCAACTGAAGTTGGATCCGTTTTACTACGGAGAAGATCCGTTTGTGAATTTGCTGGATCGCGTGTCAACAGAAAAGACGCCGCAGGCGCGCGCCAGTTGCCTGCTTGATGCCATTGGCGACGGTAAACAGAATCAGGATATTTTACTTAAAGGGATGCTGCTGGCCGTCACCCGCTTCTACACCGCCAACGGGGCCAATGTGATCAACCCGGGTTACGGCGGGTTCGCGCCGCCGAAAAATGCGGGGGAGATGGAGAGCCGTCTGCAAGCTCTGCTGAAGAGAAATCAATACCTCACTTCTGGCCAGCGTTCGCAGGCGAAAAGTGAGTATCGCCAGACGGTCGAACTGCTCCACAGGGCGCTCGAATCGCCGATGTTTGAACGGTATTCCGGCACGCTCTGGCACGGCAGTCATGCTGCCGTGGCCGAGGCGTTGCTTGAACAGGGCAATAATGCCCGGTTCCCGGGGTTTATGAGTACCACTTACGATCCGGCGGTCGCCAAGAGTTATATGGCGAAAGGGGCGCTGATTGTGGTGAAACCGGGGGAGGTCAGCGGATCGCTGGTTGAAGGGATCAGTAATGCTCCGGGCGAGAAAGAAGTGCTGTTTCCTGAAGGGACGCCGTTTAGCGTTGAACAAAGCTATGTGCTGCATCTTGAAAAAGGCTATCCGCCTGAAGCCAATTCAATGATTAAGAAAAAGAGATTCGATTTTGAAGTGGCGAATGGATCGAAGCTGCCTTACGTGAAGGTCCGGGTGACCGGGCCCGGACAGACCGACGGGAGCGACCCCGAAGGGGAACGTGAGCTGGCATCGCTGATTGAACAGCTCAAAACCGGCAGCGTCGAAGGGCTGGAGCCGGAGACGAAAGTGGTGGTGCTTAGGCCGAGGGCGTCAGAAGAGGCGGAGATGTCAGAAGCGCTGCTGGATGTCGCATTGCCGGTCTCAAGGGCTGAAAAAGCGGAAGTGCAAATGATCGCGCGGTGAAGAGTGGATGGCGAAGCACCTGCCGCTGGAAGGTGACCGCAGGTACGAAGTTGCCAAGGGGGGAACTTGAGGCCGACCGGGCAATGGTATGAGCGTCGTACTGGATAGTAAAGAAAGTAAAATTATTAATATTCAGATGATTTATAAAGAAATATGAAAGGAGTATGGCCGCAACACTTACCATCAGTGGTATATAAGAGGCTGCGCCCCTAAACTGCTCTGAAAAATAGGAAGTAAACTCGACCTTGAAATGGCTGCTTACGAATTAGAGGATAATCAATGATAGCAAATAAATTCAGATAGGCATGAAGCAATTTTGTTTAATTGTTTTCTTTTCATAAATTGTCGGTAAGAAGTTATCCTAGGGCCTGAAATGGTAAATTTTTTTTTTGATATTGATAAAGCTATCATTACTAATGAGTTAGAATGTTGCTTGTTCTTAACAAAGAAAGAGAACTTGCTTTTCTTTAAACTAATAAAGGATAAATCTGTAGACTTATCTAAGTCAGATATTATAAAATTTGTTTGGGGTGATGCTAAAAACTATGAGGATAATCTCATTCAGTTGATATACAGGTTAAGAGTTAAGTTAAAGGTTCTTTTCTTTGAGGATTATATTTTAAATGTGAGAGGAGTTGGTTACGTTTTTGATAAATATAATAAAATCAAAGTGGGTGAGTTGAGCCGAAGTTTACTGATTATCAATCTTCAGGAAAATAATGAAAATAAAAAACAGAATTGTAACGTATTTATTTCGAATAATGAGCTGGATATGATTGTGAGTCGTTTTGATGGCGTTTCTTCAGCTGTTGATGAAGTACGAGCCATTCTTAATTCGATAACGTCTTCAATCGATAAAAAATCATGTTAACGTATGGATGTTTGAGATTTTCTGTAGCTACCATTATCATAAATTTTTTTCGATGTAATTCAGATGGTATTTTTCACAATGGTCGTAGGGTCTCACAACACAAACGATTTCGACGGCGGTCAATTAAAGTATGTGATAGCTGACCAACATTTGGAGGCTGGAAATCAAAGAGTTGCCGTTGAACTGCCGACTGTAAAGGCCCAACATTCGCATAAATATTTCAATACTTCGTCTGCGGTAAAAGTATGAAGAGTGGACTTGCATATAGCTGTGTAACCACATCCCAATCACCGGCTAGAGCTGTTGTTGATTTTAACTTTATAGAGGAAAGGGTGTTCTTTAAATAGATTAAAAGTAGATATAATGTAAGCATTGAACAAAATCCATTGTTTATATATAATGCAGAATAGCTTGACATCCGCCAGATTGTTTTAAATCTTGCGGATGTCATTCTAAAAGTTAAATAGGTTGATCGTTAAGATACTTTTTTCTATTCCAATTTTCGTCAGGACGCATAGTGAATATCTCATCTATAGTGCTTTCTTGTATACTTAAAGTGCTTCTCAACTCTATGTTTTTGTTGATTACTTCATCATCATCACCAAGTAGCCGCCAGGTAGATGAGACATGAATATATTCATCAGTAATATTATCAATCAGTGTCTGAGGGATTTTTTGAGGCATATCAGAAAGCACGCTATCCATATTAATTAATGCACTTTTATAATACGGATTTAAATTTTCAGTAATCTTCATTTCATACTTATCAATGATTCCAGAATCAAAACTACATCCGTACTTTTCTGCACAATCCGCCATGATCAATAGAGAGACAAACTGTAGATCTCCTCGGACATTTTTTTTGACCTCACCCCAGCCAAAAACTCCATCCAAATGGATATTTGGCTTCCAATCATGAAGAAGCTTATTCCATCTTTTATCCTCGCGTAGTAAATTAATATCATTTGTCATTCTTTCTTCTACGGACGAAGAAAATGGAATGTAATAAAAAGTATCAGTAATTTCAGATCTGTCAGACTCGTAAGCAGCATAACCACCGCCAATATCACTGTGGGCCCCAGCTAATTCTAATTGAGGATAGAACCCCTCAAGGCTACTTAGTGGATAATTATATCGACACTCATGCATTGCTGTTATCTGGAATACCTGACCAGCAACTTTAGGTCCAAGATTAACATCAAGCTCATTAGTATAACCAGTGTCATGAGGATCACCGTGAAGAGACCAAATAGAAGCCACTGTATCAAAAAGGCCAAGGAAATTTACAGAGGGACGGCTTACAAGAGAACAGGAGTAAGGTTCAATAGCAGCCCTAATTTTCTCAATAAAAAATGTATCCTGTTTAGCAACCTTATTGGTAAAATGACGTGCTATCGCAGCTCCGCGACTGAAACCAAAGACGTCAAATGTGATGTCTAAATGATAATTTTTAATTGACTTGGTTTTTAAATAATTTCCGATAATTTGGGAAACATCATTCACGCTATTATTATACTTTGAAAAGGCCCCCCACCCATGGCTTACAAGGTTATCAATACCCGTTGCCATAACAACAATATTGTTTTTTTCATTGTTTTTTGTTCCAACACCTTCGACATAGACTTTAAGATATACATCTTTTTCTTTTTCGTCATAGTTTTTACCATAATGCTTGTATAAGCGATAAATGTTGCTATATAAGTATTCATCTTCAGGTTTTTTCAAAGTAATATTATTCGCATTTAAACCAGTTCCATCAAAAAAAACCCCAATTTTTATATTTACTATGAGGTCATTTTTTTTGTTTTCTGACAAGTTAAGCATAATGTTTCATCCTAATATTTATATGTTTCGGTTTATGCTGATAG
>NZ_CP185813.1:0-100676 GCF_052400455.1 Serratia sp. (in: enterobacteria) | reverse complement strand
ATCTCCTAACCATGAACATATCAAAATCAGGCAATTACACAAATCTATGTACAGGCTCACGGTTGAGGCTGCAAAGCAGCCGTGCTCGCCCCTGCGGTACGATCACTACAGTGTGCCACTACAATCGCCATCTGTGTGGCTGTACTGAGACGCACCAATGCCACAACCTTATTTTGCTCGCAGACAGGTGAAATTCGTCTGAATAATAGCAGTTATCGGAAACTGCTATCTCCAGCCATTCATTCACCAACGCCGACTTCATCATCGTCGATGTCGCCCACTGCGCGCGTTTTAACTTCCGCGATAGGTCGAAAATCCGTACTGACTCAGCAGCAGGGGCACATGATAGACCTCACCGGTTTTCTCAACGTGGAACAATACCGGCACTTCCGGGAAGAATGTTTTCTGACTGTGGGCTGCGTAGTAATCACCTGTCTTAAAGGTCACTTTGTAGTTACCGGGCTGAATTTGTTGTCCATCTGGATACAACGCGGATATTCGACCATCGGCATTGGTTACGCCAGAAGCTAGGCTAATCCACTTTTCCCCATTCTGTTTTTCGAGAGTGACTTTTACGCCTTCGGACGGTACACCAGTTTGCAGATTGAGAACGTGAACACTTACCGGATTTTTTTCAGCAGCATTCACCAATGCAGAACAGGCTAGAATGGAGGCAAATAAACCATATTCTAACTTCATTATATAGTCCTCTTGTTATAGAAATTTCTCGCTATAGCTGCATTTTACTGAATACAATGCGCCCGAATGTTAAATAATAAGTTAAGTTTAGTTGTAAATGAAAAAACTATACTCATAAAATGGTCGCCCCATTTTATGCGGGTGTCAACGCGGCGGGGACATGTGTCACCTCGCGACCGGTCAGGCTGTCAGACGACGCCGTCGTTGAAGTGAGGCTGGATCTTAAAGAGGGTTGAGGCAGCAGTGCTGCCATGCTCGTCCCCCAGGGGCGCTACGTTCACGTAGGAAGCCTTCGTCGCGCTGTTGTTGAGTGCCATGCTGTTGTCAGCCATCGGTTTACGCCTTTTAAGGTAATTGTCGTTGCAAACCATCATCTTACCGGATAATCCGATGGCGCTCAGTATCTTCTACCAAATCTACACCACTCCAGTGAACTCTACCAAATACCAGGAAAACACGATGTTTAAAAAATTACTTGTACTCGCTTTTGCCGCCACGGTAAGCCATAGTGCTGTAGCCCAAAGCAGCGATCCATTAATGCAGATCGATTACACAAAGTTCCGCTACAGCTTTAATGAGATGTACCGCATCGCTAACCCGAGCCTGCTTCAACACCGTACGTTATATGCCGCCCCTTCAACCGGACCAGACGCAGCCTGGTTTGACGCGGTTAAACAGGGCAACCTAGCACTGGTCAAAACCATAATGGCGTCAATCGAGGGGCCCCAAAAACTGCAGCAAATGATGCAGCAGTTGCTGGTTTAATTAGTGCGGGGGCAGCAGTTGCTGCAGACGCTGGGCCATTCGGAATCGCAGTAGCTGGCATTGGCGCCGGTGTAATTACCGCAATGGGGTATGTTTTCGTTCCATTGGCCCTCAAACCCCATAGCAGATCTGCGAAAAATCACGTAACAACACCATGGCAAGCTTTTACGGCATAATGAAAGATAATCAACCTTAATATTGAGTGATTTAGGATTGATAATAAAAAGCCCTGCTTATTTCTTAAAAAAAAGCCTGTCGATTTTAAAGGGCTGGCTTAACGCGATTTTTCCACTTTTTAATTCACCCTGTATAGGTCATTTAATATTAATCAGCACTCATTACTAAAACCGCACTTCCAGAGAATAAACCAGCACTAATTTCTGAATTATCCTTCTTAACCAGATAGAAGTCAAATATATTACTACCAACACCGCTCAATAGATTTGTTTTTATTGAGTCGCCTGGCTTAACTAACTTACCTTGATAATACATTTTAACTCCAAGGTTTTTATTATCCAGGGCTATGGCATCACTAGAAAAACCCGCTGAAACTGATGATAGAGTAATACTAATAGGTATAGAAACAGGATTCTGGCATCTATAAGGCACTTCAATAGTTCTTCTGATGTTGTCATCTATACCAGAACTATTAAGTCGGAACTTTGCTATAGAACCAAAGTTAACAACTATGTCACTTCCATTATTTATCTCACAGGTTCCAGATGTATATATTGCATCGTTCCCCGCTATTAAAATCCATGTGAAATTGTCTTCCGTCTGAGCAGGGATACTATATTTATGTAAATTAACCCTGGCAATTTCGTCGCCTGTATTTATTCTAACCAGTTTTCCCGGCGAGTCGTTCAACTTATAATTAATTACAATAGGTATATCATGCCAATTACCATCGGAAAGTCTGAATACATTAACCAATCTATTTAATGGTAGTGGGTATTTAGCGCCATTGATATCAGCTTCCGTTCTAAAATAATCATTTGGTAACACCGTGGTTATTCCATCATTTGTTATATCTAAAATATCAATAAAACGAGATGGTTCGTCATTCTTGCATCTAAAATACTGCCCAAGATTAAAAAACTCGGGGTTTTCAATGTTTATCTCTCTATTAATAGGCACTATAACTCTTTCTGTCCCCCCTCCGGGACGGATTGCAGAGTTCCCTTTTCTTTCACAGGTGAATGCGTTAACATCAAGAGATATAAATAAAAAAATCAAAATAAAACCAGCCTTCATTATTCAACCTCATGTAAAAATATTGAAAAAAAGTAAACAACTTAAATTTACAAACAAATTAATACCAAAGATCTGCAAGTCAAGTTAAAAATTAGTTAAGAGCTTTTATAACAAGTCATCATTAAGTGTAAGCCTTATAAAAATCGGAGTCATTCATGGCAAGCTAATATCTCTCAGATAATAATAACGAAGCCAAGTGTAAAGTTCGGCGTTGCGACGAAATCCCATCTTACGCATCACGCTCATCTTATGATTACTAACCGTTTTAATATTAATTGCCAGTATTTTTGCGATTTGTTTTATCGTCATTTCCTGAAAAATCAATCGCAATATTTGATTTTCTCGTGGTGTCAGATGATGACTACGACAAATGCAATTTACATTATACCTAATTTTATCAAATCGTTTACATTCCAAATCCAAATTTAAATTGGAACTTACTTGATGTAATATTGCGACCAACGACATATCGTGGTAGATGACTCCCGACTCCATCAAGCAGCGGACGATATTAGGCGAATAGCATCGCTTTTCCGGATCCCTTAGAGAAAAGTACAATATCTTTTTCTCTATGCTACGAGCATCAGCAAGGTGGCAAAAACAGCTAGGAACACCGTGAGGAAAGTAATGAAAAACCAGATCGGCTTCTTTAGAACACTGTATATCTATAAATTGCGTACGCTTGCCATGCGTATTAAAATACCGCGTTAAAACCTCTTGTAAACCGATACTGAAGTAACGATTCGTGTCTGATATAGCAACTCTCACTACAGTATTCATTGATGCATCCCCAGCCTTTTCTGATTTCTGTTTAGTCATCCGATGCCCAAACTGTCAGTTCAAAGTGCAACGAGGACAACATTTACCGTTATCTTGGCTAAGCTCCATATCGGGGCCGGGAGCAATTTGGCTTCATAGCGCATCTTTGCGTCTCGCTGGCTAAAATCTCAGTCATAACTCAGATGAAAATCCACAACGGCCCGATAGCTTCCAGCGATCAGGTCTGCTGATGTTCGCTCAGGGATAACTTTATAGGTCAAGGTATTCTGACCGGGTATCAGCAGCAGTGGTGCGCCTCGACTACCGATCCGAACATCCTTACCCCTCGCATCTTCCAGCCGTAATCCCAGCCCCGAAACACCTTCGACTTTCACTAGCTGTGCGTTATCTGCATCACGCGCTGCCAGAAAACTCACCGTCACCGCAGGTTGACCGGCGGAACTACTCCTTCCGCCCTGACGCAGATCGCGGCTACTTATCGAATTGCGTAAACAGTCCGTCAGGCGTAACTCAAACCTCACTGGAACGCCCTGGGCGCCTATCGTCTGCAATCGACCTGTTCCCGTTTCGCCCAGAGCAATATCCTGACGTGCGCTGGTCATCTCCAGTCGACAAGCGCTCTCTGTCAGTGCCCCGTGTACGTAAAGGGTGCCATTAGCCCCCTCAACGCTCCAGTTATCCACCGCATGCACCGCCGGCATCAGCCATAGCATCATCGCGAGCGTCAGTGGCACCATCAGTGCCAACCCGCCCAGCGTTCCGTAATAACGCAACTCATCCAGCCAGAGGGCGGAGTGTGCCTTGTTATCCATGTGTTTTTTCATTGTCGCCTTCCACGTTGCAGCTAATGTCTGGAGCGATTATCCGCCGTTCTTTTCCGATACGACTGAACACGTAGCGCCGGTACAGCTGAAACTCAATTGTGGTCGGCCGCCATAATCGTTGACGTAGGTCAATACCGGGCTATTTCCCACACTGGCCGCACTGACCGTCAGCGGCAGTGTGCTTTTAGGAGACACCATCATCGGTTCGAAGCCTTTAATGCCCTGGCCGTCTTTTTTATTACTGGCATCCACTAGGGTGATATAGTACGGTGTCGGGTTGTTCACTACGTACTTGTCTCCCTGCCGACTCAGTGTCAGTTGCTCTTGCGGTGGTTTCGTGTTGTTATTAATTTCAACAGCGGCTGGGCGATAGAAAAATTTAATGCGTGTTTGTAGTGCAATCTGCAATGTATTCGGTTTATCACTCTTTGGCGGGATCTCCCGCAAGTTGAAATAGTACAGGCTCTCTCTGTCTTGCCGCAGCAGTTTTGCTGCCGGCAGCGCCTGGATTTTCACCTGACTCGATTTACCTGGTTCAATACGCTGCACTGGCGGCAGCACGGTGAAAGGGCTCTGGATTTTATTGCCCTTCTCATCTTCTATCCAGCCTTGAGCCAGATAGGGCAGCTGCTTGTTCTGATTACTGATATTCAGGCTGACCGAGTTCTGACTGCCATTAAAAACTACCCGTGTCCGGTCCAAAGCAATGGCGGCAAAAGCCTGTTGTATACTCATCGTACCCAGCAGCGCGATGGTCGACGATAAAAATATATTTCGCATAGCGAGTTCAACTCCGTATTATGTTTCGTTATTACTTTGCGTGTACTTCTCATCCGGTCAGATGGTCAATAAGGCTGTTCTGGAGGACACCCACTCCGGTGCTACAGCCGTTACCGTCACATCATGAATATATCTGGCCTCACCGGGTTTTCGCTCCGGCAGGCATCGGTATATTCAGCGGATGACATGGCAGCAGCAGTGTGTTCATCAGCATGTCCGGCGGCAATGGCGTCGGCATCCGTATTTCGCACTGTGCTCCGCCGTTCCAATGTACCGTCATGATCTCACCGGCATTAATGCCGCTCAGATAAACACTGCCACCATCGTTCACCAAACCGGTTTCCTGTTGGCGAGCATTTCGTACCGAGGCACCAAACGGTGGCTCTCGGCCATCAGCCAGCTTGATGACAGCCATCGCTTTTTCACCCGAAATCACGTCAAACTTGCGATAGCCGATAGCTCCTTCCGTCAGTGTTGCCTGTACCACTGAATCGGTGGCTTCCGCCTTGTCACCCAGTTTGTTCAGGTCGATACTTGCCCTGTTACGGTAGTAGCTATTGACATCGCCAATCACCGCCTTACCCCAGGCATTGGTATTGATGGTGCTACCGTATCCGCGTACCGGTACATCCGGCACACCGTTGGTATCAATGAGCATCCGGGTGCCGCCGGCAACGCCGGCGCGATGTGCTGCCCCTCCCTCAGCCGTCAGCGTTAGCCCTCCCTGGGCAGACATACCTACCGCACTGTACTGGTCTTGCTGATAGCTGGCATTGGCACTCAGGCGCGCTGCATCACCTTCATGATTGTAATAGCCGCTGACATTGACTCCGCTGCGTGCACTACCCGCGCTAAGCTGATAATTATTGTGTTCATCAATCCGGTTGTAGTACGACGCTCGATGGGAACTATCGTTACGATTTACTGTACTGATATAGCTGACCGTTCCGTTATTACCCCACGGCATGGACAGCGACAGGTATCCACCATCATCTTTGGTATTGTTATACTCGTTACGGAAAGCCGACAGTGACAGGCTTACATTGCGGAATCTGCCTATATCGAAGTAGCGTGACAGCGTCAGGTTATAGCGGTCACTGACCGGCCTGTCCCAGTAGGTCTCATGACTGTAATTGAGATAGCTGCTTAGTCCCCACTCCCGGAAATTTTTATTGAAGGTGATGGTATACATTTCTTTGCCACTGCCGGTTCGATTGCCGTTATATTTCGCATCAAGATAGTCACTCATGCTCATGAAATCGCGTTCAGAAAAACGGTAGCCGGCAAAGGTTACCTGACTATCGTATTCGTCAAAGTTCTTCGAGTAACTAAGCCGATACGAGCCGCCACTCAGCGTACCGTCCTCTTTGGATAGACGTGCTCGTGATTGAGTTGCGTCGAATGACAGAGCACCGAATATCAGCAGATCACGTCCGATACCCAGTGATAGCGCGTTGTAATCACCACCTGCCAGCGCGCCGCCATACAGCGACCAACCATTACTTACCCCCCAGGAGAACTCACCGGTACCAAACATTGGTCCACGAGAATGATGATTAAAATCAGAGGGTTTACCGGCGGCAAACTTGAAACGTACGGAGCCTGGACGTGTCAAATATGGGATGTTTGAAGTATTCATTACAAACTCCTGTACACTACCATCCTGCTCTTCCACTCGTACTTTCAGCTCGCCGCTGACCGCATCGTTAATGTCCTGAATACGAAACGGCCCTGCTGCCACTGTGGTTTCATACAGTACTCGCCCCTGCTGGGTGACAGTAACCTTGGCGTTGGTTTTTGCTACCCCCACCACTTCAGGTGCATAACCACGCAGATTCGGCGGCAGCATGTTGTCGTCCGATACCAGACTGGCTCCCGCAAACCGGAAACTGTCGAACATGCCTGAGTTCAGGTAGCTCTCACCCAGCGTCAACTTCGAGCGCAGTGCTGGTATAGCGCGGTAGGCATAATAGCGGCTCCAATCCAGTCGATTATTGGATGTTGCCGATTTACCCGTCTGACGCTCTTGAGTCGCTTGCCAGTCAGCGCGAAGCCGCCAGGCACCCAGATTGGCACCGGTAGTTCCGTTACCGCTTAATGCATAATTATTGCTACCGCTGCGCTGATTTTTTTGCGCACGGGCATTGAGATTGTAATCGAGTAATAATCCGGGAATGCCATCATCCCAGCGTGATGGGGGATCCCAATTGTCATCGGTATATTCCAAATATGCCTGGGGAATGTTTAGGTAGAGAGACGAAGTTGAGAGATCGCCTTTCACAGTCATCCCTTTAATGCCGCTCTCATCGAGACACTCTCCCTGATGCCACCAGGTCAGCTCTTTCTTCAGACTTTCTTTTAGTCCGAGTTGATCAACAAGTGCCGCGTTAAGACAGGCGCGACTACCATTTGGATCATTTTCTGGCGCGTAAAACGGTATCTGCTTTTCAGGTAGATCGTTTTTATTAATATGTACCACTAAACTGTAAACGCCAGGCATGATATAACCACCTGTTGAGAACTGACTCAAGTCGATGTTTTTACGGTCGCTAATATCTAATACATCAGTGTTAAATTGAATGGCATCGGCCGCATAGACCAATGCGACTGGATTTCCCAGAGAGAGTGCAACACAAAGCGTTAGAGACTGAATGCGAAATAAATACCCTGCCGGTGAAAGCATAATAATCCCTTTAATCACGAATTAACCGCCAGTGGAAATAAATTTAAAAATAGTCTAACTTAAAACGCACTGTGCCGAAATAGGCTCCTGCCTTGAGAGGATGTTGATTAGGCATCAGAATCATGGAGTAATTCAGCACTTTATTGCCCTGAGTTACTTCCTCAAGCGGCAGCGGTTTCCCTGGTGTAATCGATAAACCATTTGTATCTTTTATTTTTAGTGCAATACCGCGAGCATCTCCCTGCAACCCAAAGAGGGCATCTTCAGCATGGCCGTCAAACGTGACTTGGAAGAATTTCCAATCATTTTTATTTCCGGACCGTTCCAGAATACAGTTAACTAACTCAATGCTGAAAGGTTTTGCTACTCCCTGGCCTTCGCGAAGGATCTGACCAACAGAGAGGATCCCCATGTCTACAGTCTGAATTTCACTGCCTGTAGCAATGGTGCAAGCAGTATCAACAATGGTCCCGGTAATGCCAACAGTTCCCCATCCCTGCGTAGAGGAAGAGGCATAGCCGGGTAAAAAAGCCAGCAACGCCAAAAGAATCTTTTCCTTGTGATTCTTGAGTAAAAACATTGAGGCACGCCTTTTATAGTTAAATTAACCAGGCATCATAGGCCTGATACCTGGTCGATTAGGCTTTAAACTATTTATTACTGATAAGCCAGTGTGAAGTTAGCCACTGCGGTAAAATTACCGGGAACAACAGCAGTGGATGCGTTAATCCCCTGCAAGTATGCGGCAAAGTTTAAGGTATTATCATTAGCACTGATTGTTTGTGCTGCAGTAGCCGTTCCCAGGGTAATAGGCTGACCGCCAGAGGAGATACCTACACCTGCACCGCGAGCAGTCCCCGTGATGGCGATTAAGCTATTGTTGTTTGGTACCGCAGTCCCGTTAAAGGTGGTTCTTACCGATTTCAGCGTTGTGTTATCACACTGTTCAAGCTTAATCTGGAAGTTACGAGGTGTCGATTGGCCGGTGTTGCCGTTGCTTCTCAACAGGGTACTGGAAATCGCGCCCAGTTCGACAGTCTGGTCAAGCGTACCAGGAGCAATAGAGCATGGTGCATCAATGATTGAGCCCGTGAAAGTTACCGTACCACTCCCATTATCGGCTGCCTGAGCCACCGATGTCGCGCCAAAAGCAATCACTGCAAACATCATAACTTTATTAAGCTTCATATACGATCCTTATATAAATAGCACATCGAAAACAGGTAAAGAAAGCCAAGAAACTCAAGGCTTAAACTTAACCTGCATATTTTAAAAAACATAAATCAGAAGAGTGACTTAACTAACTTAGCTTAACTTAACATTTAAAAACATCAATCTGCTGGATTGGTAGCATTTTGGCAAACAACCACATTCAAAAAAAGTATTTTTTTCACAAAACAAAGTATTTAGATTTTTACCCCATTTTTTTTAAAAAAAACAACAACTCAGATCTATAGATCGCAAAAAAATAAACAAGCAGCATAAAACACCAAAAAGAATGATTTGTCGATCTAATTGGTCGACAAAACAAGATAAGATGGTTAGATTCACTGAAGGACAACGGCTCATCGCCGATTACCCCTGATTCCGATGTCAGTTCGGCTATAGAAAAACTATGGAAGAATTGACGGCGTAACAGGGAATTCACCTTGCAGGAGATAGAAATCAACCAAATCTATTCAAGCTCGGCGAGTGGTGGTGGTGCCGTAAATTTATTATATAGTCAGTATAGGCATAGATGCTGACCATTTTATCGAACCAGTATTGAGATGGAGTTCAGTCATCCCTTCATGGCTGTGAGCGGCGCTAGTCAATAGAACGTATTCTGTTTTAAAAAATCGGACTGCTTTATCAACAAAGTGTGATAAGTGATGTATCTTCGATACAACTCCTAATGGGCAAATCCTCTAGCCTGAAAGAAAATGAGTTCTTTATAATTCAATCACTATTTCTTGAGAGTAAAAAGATAGCAATGAAATCATTATCACCTAAAAAGGAAGAAATATCTCAATTAAAAAGAAATATTTTGATGGCATTGGTGACACAATCTCCTCGTCCATATCACATCACAGATCTGCCGCCACAGCATCTGTGGTTAACGACTCGAGAATTAGCAGATGCCATAGATGTAGATATTTATCAGGCTCGAAGACTCTTAATTAGTCTAGTCGATGATGGGAAATTGTTAGTAACAGACGGAGTTATCAATAACTCATTGAGATGGTATCCTATAGCTCTGCGGCATGCTAATAAAAACGATGAAGATAAAAAAATTATCATTTCTCATCTTTAAAATAATAAAATTACAATCATCTCCAGAGTATGCGCTATAACTTGAATCTGATATGTTTTGATGGAGGATTATATGAAAAAAATATTTTTTTACGCTGCTTTATAACAGTAAGCTTGCTAATTAATTATGAGAGATCTACTAATTTTCGCTCTCACGTTTATGATGAAAAGATTATTAAATATGAAAGTTTAACGACTCATGTTAAGCTGCAAGAAAAAGAACACAAAGGACGACTACACATAGAAGAGCCACACTCCATTATCTTTAGATACAGCACCAAAAAAGCATGTTTTTCTTCTTATAATCGTGATGTTGTGTTTTGTTTTCAGTCAATTGAAAAGCTAATAACCGCGAATATTAAACATTATGATTCGTTATTTGCAGTATGTAGTAAAAAAAGCCGAAGTCACATAAAATCGCTCGCAAAAAGAATATATTTATTATTGATGCGGCACACAATTAATCACATAATAAAATCCTATAAACAATATAAATTTTTATAAGTATCTGAATTGCTCACTTATTCCATAGATTATGGATATCACCCTTTGGTTAGTTTGCAAGATGATTTTTGTCTCACATAGTTCGATAAACGCTCCAATGACTTTTTAGTGAATATCAACTGAGTGCGGGTGATGCCTCGGATAAGCATCTGACGGAAAAATATTCATCCAACGCATTATACGATAGATAAAAAACAGGCTATTTGTAGTGGTCAGTATTAGTTGATAACTACATCAAGAAAACCACGTCCTTCACGACGTGGCGGATTTCAGTTTTAAGCAGGGGTTATTTTTTCAGTTCTGCCTTCGCTTCATTAAGTTCGGCTTCAGCTTCAGTTAGCTTCTGCTTTTTTTTCATAATCTTATCCGTTTGTCCGTCGTTTTTTACTTCATTCAGCTCACGACGACGTTCCTCAACCTTCTGAGTTTTTTCCCGCACTTTTGCCTCTCTTTCTGCCCGCAATCCTTCAGGAGTACAGTTTGCATTGAGTTCAGAGAGTGCCTTTTGTAATCCGGATAAACGGTGGTTGTTGCCATGAGCGTTAGCATAGTCAATCTGCTTTTGGATATCCAGGCGCTTGGCATCACATCCCGTAGCTTCGTGTGGTGCTGCAAAGGCCGAGAACAGTGGCATTGAATATATAAGTGTGAGGATTAGCAAATTTTTTTTAAGCATAAAACATCCTTATTCTTTGAATATAGAAAGATTACTTCGATTTTTATTCGCATTTTCATGCAGCCTTATCGATTACACGATATTACTTCTTAACCACGGCGTAAACTAGCCAAACTCATTTTTTCATTAGGTCATTGTAGTGGCACACTGAGGCTGACCACTACAATCGTTCCGGAACGTAGCGCCCCTATGGGGCGAGCACGGCAGCGCTGCTGCCTCAACCGTCTTTTAGATCCTGCCTCACCTCAACGCCGGTGCCGTCTGACAGCCCGACCGGCCGCGAGGTGGGACATGCCCCACCGCCGCGTTGACACCCGCATAAAATGAGCACGCCTGTGGCGTGAGCCGGCTGGCGCCGACGTACTTTTCCTGCCCGATAACGCCCTGTAGACTCTGCACCATGTATATTCCGCGACCCGCAAAGCTGCTGTTCCAGCATGACGACGGCTGGAGCCGCTATCTCGACAAACACGGTGACACCCTTAGCGACTGGACCAAACTCGCCGTCGAGCGCATGCTCGCCTGCGGCACTTGTGCCATGGGTGTTCGCCGCTACTGCTGTGCCTCACCGGATTGCACCCATGCCCGCTTTTTCTGCCAGAGCTGCAAGTCCAAGGCCTGCAGCAGTTGTGGCCTCAAGGCCACCGAGCAGTGGATCGCCGAACAGCAGCACATTCTGCCCGACTGCGACTGGCAACACATCACCTTCACCATGCCGCACCTGCTGTGGCCGTTCTTCAATAACAACTGGCTCCTGCTCAATGATCTGTTTCGCTGCGCCACCCGCGCCATGCTCCGCTGGGCGCGCCAACAGGGGATCGAAGTCGGTATCTTCTGTGCGCTCCATACCTACGGCCGGCAGCTCAATCAGCACCCGCATATCCACGTCTCCGTCACCCGCGGCGGCCTCGACATCAAACACGGCACCTGGCGGCAGCTGTTCTTCAAAAAGAAAGAGACGCCGTGGTTTACCTGCTGCGCGACAACTACGCCCAAATCAACCCTGGAGGCCTGCCGGGCCTCGGTCATATCCGTAATGAAGATCGGTGGCACCGTTATCTGCATGCGCAATATCGCCGCGCCTGGAAAGTGCATTTTGCCAAAAAGACGCGCGGTGCCTGGCGCAGCGTGAAATACCTGGGCCGTTATCTGAAGCGCCCGCCGGTGGCCGCTTCTCAGCTGCGCCACTACCGCGGCGGTGCCGTGGTCCATCAGTATTACGATCACCGCACGCAGCAACACAAACGCCAGAAAATCAGCCTGGAGGAGATGCTGCAGCGTTACGTCAGCCATATCCCGGCCCGACACTTTAAAATGGTGCGCTACTACGGCTTTCTGGCCAACCGCAAGCGCGGTTCGCTGCTCCCGAAGGTCTACGACGCGCTGGCGATGACGGTACGGGAAAAACCGAAGCGACCCGGATTTGCAGTGCTGATGAAAGGCTTCCTGGGTACCGATCCGTACCAGTGCATCCTGTGCAAGGGCCGTTTGCGTTTTACCGGTGCCGTGGCGGGCGAGCACGCCACCAAACTGCTCTCTGCCCGGCTGCAGCGGATGGTGAAAAAACGATGGTTTCAGACCCCTTCTCTGGATAAGTGCACCTGAAAAATGGGTTTTAGCGTAAAAACACAGCAAAACTGGCATTTTTACGCATTACCTCGCGATAGGTCGCACCACATGTTGATCCTCATTGCCACCGTTCATGGTTAGGAAACTCAAAAAGGGTCGATTGAGTTTCCTAACCATGAACAGCTCCGACCCATACTCTCACAAAGGTATACCTTTGTGAGAGCTAGGGTGATTTGTTCAAAAAAAGTATCACATAACTTGATTTAGTAAATTTGATACGCAAAAATCTCATCATCTAATGTCTAGTGAGATTAAATCGTATGGCGCTCGTCGGTTATGCTCGTGTATCCACGACAGATCAGGATCTGACACATCAGATAGCGGTGCTGACTTCAGCCGGCTGCCGTAAAATCTTCTCGGAGAAAATGACCGGCGCCAAGAAAGAGGGCCGTCAGGCACTCGATGACTGCCTTGATTACTTGCGAGAAGGGGATACGTTGGTGATCACCCGTATCGATCGCCTGTCACGCAGTCTGCGCGACTTACAGAATCTGGTTCATGAGCTTGAAGGGCAAAACATCAAGCTCAGGGCGACAGAGCAGGCCATCGATACCTCTTCGGCGTCCGGCAAGGCTTTCCTTGATATGTTGGGCGTATTCGCCGAATTCGAGACACGCCTGCGTCAGGAACGGCAACGGGAAGGCATTGCCCGCGCGAAAGCCAGAGGGGCATATAAAGGAAGAAAACCCACCGCTCAGGCGAAAGCGCAGCAGGTGATTGAATTGACGCTGGCCGGACTCACCCGCGAAGCGGTTGCCGACCAACTGGGCATTGGCAGAGCCAGCGTCTACCGAATATTAAAAACCTGGCGGCAGCAACATCCCGACGCTATTCTGCCCGGAGAACGGGTGAAGCCTTCGCTCAGCCATAGTGAGCCGGCGACCGAACATGTTACGATAGTCCCATGAAAAAAAATCCAACGCCCCATGATGCCACTTTCCGGCAATTTCTGACGCAACCCGAAATTGCCCGCGACTTCATGGAGATACATTTGCCGGCTGAACTGCGGACCATCTGTGACCTCAGCACGCTGAAACTGGAGTCCGGCTCCTTTGTCGAAGATGACCTGCGCCAGTATTTCAGCGACGTGCTCTACAGCCTGAAAACCAACGACGGCGCTGACGGTTACGTGCACGTGCTTATCGAGCACCAGTCCAGCCCGGATAAGCACATGGCGTTTCGCCTCATTCGCTATGCCGTCGCCGCCATGCAACGTCACCTCGACGCCGGCCACAAAACGCTGCCGCTGGTCATTCCGGTACTGTTCTATACCGGCAAACGCAGCCCGTACCCTTACTCGACCAACTGGCTGCAGGAGTTTGATGATCCAACGCTGGCCGGGAAACTGTACACCGGCGATTTTCCGCTGGTTGATGTGACGGTCATTCCCGACGAAGAGATTATGGGTCACCGTAGCATGGCCGCTCTGACCCTGCTGCAGAAGCATATTCGCCAGCGCGACCTGGCCGAACTGACCGACAGGCTGTCCGCCATTCTGCTGACCGGCTATCTGTCTTCGCCACAGGTGATTTCGCTGATACACTATATTATCCAGGCCGGTGAATCGGCGAATGCAGAGGCATTTGTCCGCGAACTGGCCCTGCGGGTTCCGCAACACGAGGAGGAACTGATGACCATCGCACAACAGCTTGAACAAAAAGGTATCGAGAAGGGTATCGAGCAAGGTATCCAGAAGGGTATCGAACAGGGTATCCAGAAAGGTATCCAGTTGGGTGAACAGCGCGGTATTGAAAAAGGTGAGCGTGAAGCCTCACTGAAAATCGCCCGCACCATGCTGGCCAATGGCCTCGATCGCGACGCGGTGATGAAAATGACCGGGCTGACCGCTGACGACCTGGCCCAAATTCGCCACTAATCCTTTGCGTTGAGGGGCAGGGCAGCCATTGACAGATAAAACCGCATCCGTTTCCCCGGAAAACACCACCTCAGCGCTCAGCCATCTGGCGTTCTGCGCCCTGGCGGCGCTGGGGCTGGCACGCCAGGATGGTACCCCCTGTCCCGCCTAGGCAAACAAGTTTGTACCTAAATCACATAAATTTGTCCGCTCTAAATGTTCCGAACATACCGTCGTCGAAAGGATAAGGTGTTGGATATATGTGAAAGATGATAGTGAAGTTTACGCTTGCAAAATCAATCATCACGTGACTATTATGGTTAATCGGTTTGGAACCCAGACCTTATGAAAGCAGTTTTAGTAAAGCAGTCCTCAGTTCAAGTGCTATCGGTAGATACCCTTCTTCATGAGCCTCCTCCTAAGTGCCTAATAAGTAACTCTCTGAAAACAGGCCATGTTTGCCACGTTGAGTGGCTCAAAATTAAAGGAAGTATCTATGTCTGATAAAATGACTGGTTTAGTAAAGTGGTTCGATGCAGGTAAAGGTTTCGGTTTTATTTCGCCTGCTGATGGTAGCAAAGATGTCTTCGTGCATTTTTCTGCTATCCAAAGCAACGATTTTAAAACGTTAGACGAAGGACAAAAAGTAGAATTTTCTATTGAAAATGGTGCCAAAGGGCCTTCTGCTGGTAACGTCATCGCGCTTTAACAACAAAAATAATGAGTTTGCCATAGCTTACGATAGCGATGAGGGCAATAGCCTGAGCAGTTAAGCTGTAGCAGACAAAAAACCCGCTCTCGTAAAGCGGGTTTTTTTATTTGATATTGACATAACTGATTAAAAAGATAATATTTTTAGTTAAACCCACTACCTACAGTTGTAGTAGGGAGAATAAAAACCCAAACAAAGCAAGCCCGATTATAGCAATAAACATTAGGCTAATAATTATTTTCCAACTAAACACCGGTTCCTCGCATTAAAGTAATACAGGTTAAAACATATATTAAGTTAACGTTAACTTAACTCACAGGGAAACCGACATTAACAATGTCAGCAGATTTCTCCATTCCAGCACCTTTTTAAAGGCATTATCCAATGACTATATATTTAATATACCCTAACTTAAAAGGAGACAAAATATAATTACCATCTCTTCCTTATTTTTTTCACCATCAAACCTGATTCCCAGCTTTGTTTTACTCCACTTGAATACTAGGTGATTATATCAAAATATTAGATCCTATAAAAGTAGCACAAAAGTTACAGTTTGTTATGAATGGATTGTTATTTGTGCTAGCGTTACTTCTGTTTATTTTCTTGCTAAAGGAAACTTGGCATCTTGTCAATGCCGTTTTACTTTTTAACAAAGAACAGGAGATAAACTTCGCGGAAGCAATTATCAATTATTTTTTGTACTTTGAATTCTTAGGGTTGATTGTAAAGTATTTCGAGAATAATAATCATTTCCCTTTGCAATACTTTGTTTATATTGGCATAACCGCTATGTTACGCCTCATTGTGGTTGAACATAGTGAGCCATTTGCTACTTTGGTGTACTCATTAGCAATATTGATACAGATTATAGGACTGTTTATTGCAGGGAGATTTAAATGAGTAAGGAATCCGAATATTTCGGCCTTCATGGTTGAATCTATGGTCACTCCCGTTTTTGCAACACCGATCTTGACGATATTGTTGGCTTGCATGAATCTATCCGGCGTCTGAATAGGCATTACGCCCGCGCCTCGATGAGTTCCGCGCCTGATGAACCTTATAAATTCAACGGCCTTCAGGCCTCTCCTAACCACAGGTTCTTCATCAGGCCGCTTGGCCGTTTATATCATCAGTAATCAGTATCCGCAAAACCAGGTAAGTGAATGTTTAATAGTTAGAATCGTCGATAGTTATGCTTCAAATGGCTTATCCCTGATAGTCATGGCCCATGCTATCCTGGCCAGCTTATTTGCCAGAGCGCAGGTGACTATGAAATTATTTTTGCGTAGTAACAGCTCCCTGACCCAGCCGGCAAGTCGGCCGGCTCGATACTCCAGTGTTCGCAGATATATTACTGATCCCCAGCAATGTGGTTCGTCCTCCCGTGCTGTGTTGCCGTGGAACCAGACCTGTTGAAGCTGCAAAATCCCTGCTGCTTCCATACTGTTTTCCATCGCCTAACTGAGTGGAAAGCAGACTTGCAGTCAGAGGGCCGACGCAAGGGATCGTCAGTAATTGCCGACCAGTCGTATCTTCATCCAGCGATCTCTTTAGCTGAGACTCTAATTCCTTAATTTGTTCAATGAGATACTCATAATGTTCACGCAGTTTCTGCAACAGCCGTATAAGGTAAGGTGGAAGCGGGTTCGTATCCAGAATTTCTGCGAAGCGCCTCATCAAGGTTGGACCTTTTGGGGCGCTGACGCCAAACTCCAGTAAAAAGGCATGCATCTGATTTGTAGTTTTTACCTTATCCCTGACCAGCGATTCTCTGACCCGGTGTAGGGCATGCATCGCCTGTTGGGACTCGGTTCTTGGCTGAACAAACCGCATTGAGGGGCGTGCTGCCGCTTCACAGATGGCTTCGGCATCCACAAAGTCATTTTTGTTACTTTTGACAAATGGTCGAACAAATTGGGGGGAAATTAGTTTTGGCGTATGCCCTAACTCGAGCAACTTGCGCACCATAAAATGAGCACCACCACAGGCTTCCATCACGACAGTCGTTGCCTGACACGTCGCTAAATATTCAAACTCTTGACCTGGTGAATTTTTTACGGAAAAGCGCTTTTCCGTGGCTATCCTGACAATGGATGTGGAAAGAGTTTTTACCCAGATCGATACCAATAAGCGCAATGTTTTCCATGATGGATCTCCGAATTAAGCCTGTTTTCAGCTTAGTGCTTGGAAGAGGGAGTGACCATTTCATTAACCCAATCGCCCCTTATTAGGTTTCCTAACCATGAACTTAAATGCGTGTTTGCCTGCTAGGTTTAGTAGAGGATTCTAGGCCCGCAATCCACACTGTTATCAGCACAGCCTTGTTGTTTAACTCTTTCATTCCTGACCGATGGAATCCAATTCCCATCTGAATTGCGCCTATGTTCGGGTGTTAAGGCAGAGTTTTTTTTGTGTTGTAATTCATGAGGTTGTGATTCTGTGTATCGATTGTCGTACGTGTAAGCAGAGCAACCACTTAACGCGATAAGTGTAGTGGTTATAATCAGGAATTTCATCGTTGAACTCTCTGTTTGATGGGTTTTCATATGACAGCAGGAAAACGAAAAATTATAGAGTAAGTATGCCCTTGCTGTAAATGACTCAAAAACGAAGGTTTATGCGTCACTGCGGGGAGAGAAAAAGTTGGCCGTTATCGACGCCATCCGGGTCACTGCCCCATTGGCAATTAAAGTGAGCAGACGACGGATGTTTGCAAGCAGAAGCGGATGTTTGCGAGCAGAGGCCATTATGTTGGCAAGCCGCTATACATAGTGAGCCGTCGACCGAACATGTTACGATAGCCCCATGAAAAAAAAACCAACGCCCCATGATGCCACTTTCCGGCAATTTCTGACGCAACCCGAGATTGCCCGCGACTTCATGGAGATACATTTGCCGGCCGAACTGCGGGCCATCTGTGACCTCAGCACGCTGAAACTGGAGTCCGGCTCCTTTGTCGAAGATGACCTGCGCCAGTATTTCAGCGACGTGCTCTACAGCCTGAAAACCAACGACGGCGCTGACGGTTACGTGCACGTGCTTATCGAGCACCAGTCCAGCCCGGATAAGCACATGGCGTTTCGCCTCATTCGCTATGCCGTCGCCGCCATGCAGCGTCACCTCGACGCCGGCCACAAAAAGCTGCCGCTGGTCATTCCGGTACTGTTCTATACCGGCAAACGCAGCCCATATCCTTACTCGACCAACTGGCTGCAGGAGTTTGATGATCCAACGCTGGCCGGGAAACTGTACACCGGCGATTTTCCGTTGGTTGATGTGACGGTCATCCCCGACGAAGAAATTATGGGCCACCGCAGCATGGCCGCACTGACTCTGCTGCAGAAACATATTCGCCAGCGCGACCTGGCCGAGCTGACCGACAGACTGTCCGCCATTCTGCTGGCCGGCTATCTGTCTTCGCCACAGGTGATTTCGTTGATACACTATATTATCCAGGCCGGTGAATCGGCAGATGCGCAGGCATTTGTCCGTGAATTGGCCCAGCGGGTACCGCAACATGAGGAGGAACTGATGACTATCGCACAACAGCTTGAACAAAAAGGTATCGAGAAGGGTATAGAACAGGGTATCCAAAAAGGTATCCAGTTGGGTGAACAGCGCGGTATGGAAAAAGGGCGTCAGGAAGGTGAACGAGAAGCTGCACTGAAAATCGCCCGCACCATGCTGGCCAATGGCCTCGATCGCGACGCGGTGATGAAGATGACCGGGCTGACCGCTGACGACCTGGCCCAAATTCGCCACTAATCCTTTGCGTCGACGGGCAGGGCAGCCATTGTCAGATAAAACAACATCCATTTCCCCGGAAAACACCACCTCAGCCATCTGGCGTTCTGCGCCCTCGCGGCGCTGGGGCTGGCGCGCCAGGACGGTATCGCCGGCACGCCCTATGCCGAAAACCTGTTCCTGATCCGCTGGCTGGCCACCGCTCAAAAGCAAAAACGCTTCCCCAGGAGCGTCGCGATTGATATCCAGTGGTTACTCGACCGCGGCCGTAAGCACGGCCCGGCGGGCAAACTGCGCCAGCATCTTGAGTATCTCTGGCGTCCCTGCAGCGGCAATCTGGCCGCTCAGTCAGACCTGTTCCGTCTCACCTGCGCCTCTGAAACCCTGAAAGACCAGGGCTGGGACAATTATGTGCTGGATGCGAAAGAGTGGAAGTCCGGCGTCGTGCCGACACCGTCACAGCATAACGGGTTCTATGTCGAAAAAACGGCGCTGAACGCCGCTTTTGCCCAGGACGGACGCCATCTGCACCCCGTCACGTTTCGGGTGGTCGGTGACGCCGACCGGTTTATGCATGTGATGGCCGAGTACGGACTGTGTACGCGCCGGCAGGGCAGCACGTCAGCCTGCCACACCATCGCGCTTGAACCGGCGTAACACCACGACCGACACGGTTCAAATATTCCGCCAACGGCACATCGCCACTCACAACCAGGACGTTATCCACAAATTTGGGGGATAACCTGTGCGCATCATCGGTAAAAATATTCACCTCAAAATGTGGGGCGTGTGCCCACTTCGCGGTTGACCTCACCATAGTTCCTTGCTATTCCTCGTCGGTTTTATATTTAACTGGTTATGCATACAGTGTAATTATAATAACACGTTTCGTTTCCGACCAGAGGAGAACGCCCGATGAGCAATGTATCACGACCCCGCATACCACAGGACGTGGCCAAGTCGCGCTAAAGTACTGTAAAGCGCCATTACCGCCACCGAGAAGGCGTTCAGCAAAGGTGCTAATGCACAAGGGCAACAATCCCGACCGGTTCGCTCGGCCTCGACATTATGATCGGTAGGGATCTTCCGGTCGCCGCATCACCCAAATTGGGTTCCGGCGTAGAACCCTTTCCTGTTTGATTATTCCATTCGCCACAGATCCGGGTCGTTCGGCATACCGTTTCTCGCCACGAGCGTCGCGCCCGCCGGCGCGGTGCCGTCACTGACACGGCGGACCTGTGCTGGCGCCCGTGCCAGGCAATAGCGCAGGCGCTGCAGCACCGCTTCTATCACGTGGTCGTCTGCCTCACGAAGCAGTACCTGCTGCCAGCGCGTGGCGGCACGCCGCCACAGCCCCTGCGACTCCAGGCGAAGAGCCGTTTTATCAGCAGGCAAAGCAACATAAGGCGAAGTGTTACCACGACAATAATACTGCGCACCCATAGAATCTCTCCTTATCGAGGGTTATGCCAAAACCGCCAACATTTTCGGCTAGAGGTTTTACACCAAGGATATTGTGGTCAATTTGATTATATTATGGTCAAAAGCACCAAGCAGTTCATGCTTAGCTATCAAAAAAGCTGCTATAGCGTGTGTTTGAGTATTTGGCACATTTTTTGTATAACGTTAATGCTGGCGAAATCAAGCTGGTTAAATATTCTGAGTCATAACCGTTATGGATAACATCATGTTTGGGAAAGCTGAAGACAAAGTAAAAGAAGTTGCTGGCGAAGCGCAGGAAAAATACGGTGAACTGACCGACGATTACGGGCACCAGGTAAAAGGAGCGGCCCGTAAAGTCGCGGCACAGGGGAGTCAGGCAGCTCAGGAGGCTGCTGAAGTCGTACGTGATAATGTGGAAAACAATCCATTTGCGGCGATCTCCATCGCTGCAGGCATTGGCTTACTCATTGGTCTGCTCATTGGCCGTAAATAAGATAAACGCGGGCGCAAAGCCCGCTTTTTCTGATAGCAGGTGCTTTACTATAATTTAAAGGAGTTAAAAATGAATATATTAAATATAGTTATCCTTTCTGCAACATTGGTATCCACAGGCGCTCTGGCCGAATCTATCAATGCTGAACATTTAAAAAACAAAGCAGGGCAGAAGGCTGAGCAGGCCACCAATCGTGCTGAAGAAACGACTCACAAGGCAAAAAACCGGCTTGAGGAGAAACAACTTCAGGCTGAAAACCGGCTCAAAAACGGCGGAGAAGCAACCGCGACAGATAAGGTAAAGGAAAACTCACAGAAAGCCTGGAACCGGACCAAGGAAACCACAGAAAAAGGCTGGAATAAAACAAAAGAAGCCGCTCAACAGGCGGGTGACGCGGTAAGCGAAAAAGTAGGCCATTAACTCGATTCCCCGGCCTGTCCGGGGATACCGGATTAAACTTCGCGTTAACCTCTCTGGGCTGCGATTTAAAAAACACGGCAGAGCCATTGCTCGCCGGTCAGTGATGAAGCACAGTGGCAAAGAAGCCCTGTCGGACAAAACAGAAGGACGCCGTTATGAGAAAAATGAATGATCCGCAGCGGGGCCCCTCCCGTGGCCTGATAGACACTATTCGCCGCGTATTTACCGCCCTTACCGGAACGCTGCATACCCGCCTGGAGCTTGTAGCCGTTGAGCTGGAAGAAGAGAAAAGCCGCATTACCCATCTCCTGATAATGGTGGGGCTGGCCCTTCTTTTCACTGCGTTTGGTATTATATCCCTTCTGGTGTTTATTCTGTTGTTAGCCTCACCGGAACATCGCCTCATGGTACTGGGGGGGGGGCTTCCGCTGTGTTTATTGTTCTCGCATTAGCTTCGAGCATTTTCATCAGACAAATAATCTCCCGTAGCAGTATATTGCCAGAGACCCGCAGACAACTCAGTAAGGATTTGAGCATTCTTAAGGGGGATGAAGCATGAATGTCAGGGAACTCAGGGAAAACCGTAAACAACAACTATTGCAACAAATAGCACAACAGCGACAGACATTGAGCCTGTTAAAGAGTGATTGGCTAAGACTGTCGGAACCCGTTGATCGCGGCTGGCAGGCATTATACCGTTGCCGGGCTTTTATCGTTCCCGGTATCGGGATAGCCGCCCTGTATGCGCTCAAATCTAAACCACGTCGTCTGATCATATGGCCACGCAGAGCTGTGGCCGCATGGGGGGCAATGAAATTTATTCGTCAACGGATCCGCCTGTTCAGATAACAAGACAAGAGGCTGGTTTAGGTTCTCGCGCTCCATGATTGAACCACCGCCCCTAGTCTGTTTCAGCCTTCGAAAAATCTGGGTTTCCCATGTAGAACCCCCTTATTATCGCCTTCAGCCAGCTGCCTACGCTTTCGCATTATTTGCCAAACGCCCGTTCACGAGTTTCCAACTCCTCATCGCTGGCCAGTAACCCGTCCACTGAGACATCCCTGTCTTTCCAGGCCAACAATGACCTGATGTCGTCAGAGCGTCGTTGACGATGCGCTTTGAGCATGTTGCGCCGCCGGGCGTTGTCGGCCATTGCCTTGCGCGCCAGTTCGCCGCGCGCCTTCAACATGGCCAGGTACAGCCGGTATTCCTGTTTATCCATGGCATGATTTCCTTATTGGGGGTGGATGGGTCGTGCCAATTTGATATTGGGAGTAGTCGTCTCATCCGGGGCGTATTGACGTTTAGGATGAGATCGACTTTCCAGAGTTTGCACGAACCATATTAACCTCATCATTTTTCAATTACAGCAGGATCTGAGCTATATCCAGAAGCCTTTTCAGCATCCCTTACCTGCTCCCGCAAAGATTTATTAGGGGTTTCAGGACAACCTACAAGAACTAACGTAAAAATAAACATCAGCGTAAATCGTAAAATTGCCAGGCTGTATTTACTCACCAGGCTTTCCTTAATTGATTAAAAGAACAAAGCACGCTCCAAACCTATTCCATTAAAGTTAGTTACATCTTTTTATATGAGAATCCCTCTATAAAAAGTAGTTTCTTAGACTGCATCTTGATGGTTGGGTGGTGGGTGTAACATTTAAATAACTATAGATACCAATCAATTCTGTTGATTAATGAAGACCCTTGTTACAAGGGTCTTCATTAAAAAATAACACTGTTACTTAACTAATTTATTTTACTTCTATCCTCTTGACTTCATTATGGGATCTCTGAAATTTCTTTCACTTCAGACTGGTTAATTTGCTGTTTGACGCCATTAGCATCGGTGTAGCCTACCAAGCCTGCGCTGGTTTGGGCCGGTTTAACTTTACTGACTATAGTACGGCCGTCATGTGTATAGATGGCATAACTTGAACGTGTGCATCCCGATAGGGCCATGATGGAAAAAATGACGGTCGCAGCGTACATTAGCGATTTTCTCATAAGTCTCTCCTTAACTGCATGAACATAGCTAAAATTGCACTCAATCTGATTAGGGCACTTGGTAACGCTAAACCAGCCTATCAGCTTCGAATATGACGGGCATTCGTCTTTACGCCCCACAATCCGGCCAACGCACTGATGATTGCACCAAGAAGCAAGGCAAAGAATGACCACAGAGCCGCACGCGCCAATGCATCTGCAGCTGCGGCAGCCTGCTCACGGGCTTCCTGTTTAAGCTCGGCATACTTTTGCTTCGCCTCATTAATTTTCGCTTCTGCTTCATCGAGACGTTGCTTAACGATTTGAGCTGTTTTTTCTTTAGTATCGATCAAGTTAGTGACTGTTTTATCAACCTCTGTAGGAGTCATGTCGGTGTTTTCACTCAGCGCTTTTTTCAATGAGTCCTGGTTGACATCCTTAGTAATTGCATCCGCACGCTTTTTCAGCTTACTAATCAGTTTCTGTATGATAGCGTCATTGCTATCAGGCTGGTTGAAGAAAGCCTTAATCGCATCACTCAAATCCGCTTTAGCACCATCAAGCTGCTGCTGCATAAATTCTGGCTGCAACGAAGGTATATCGCTCTTTTTCAATGCTGCTACCACATCCGATTTTAGGTTTTCCGGCTCAAGTTTTGTGTCGATGTCCAGCTGGTCAAAGAGATTTTTTCCCACATTTGCCACTCCGGATGCACCGTTTCCAAGCGCAGAGCCTGCACCTGAAAGCAGGCTACCTGAGGTAGAAGCTATGGCGCCGAGCGCATTACCAGTCATCTTAACGGCTGAGCCAACCAACAGGGTTCCCAGAACTGCAGCAACAATGAGCG
Organism: Serratia sp. (in: enterobacteria); assembly: GCF_052400455.1. Taxonomy (NCBI): domain Bacteria; kingdom Pseudomonadati; phylum Pseudomonadota; class Gammaproteobacteria; order Enterobacterales; family Yersiniaceae; genus Serratia; species Serratia sp. (in: enterobacteria). The sequence continues at coordinate 76,285 of NZ_CP185813.1, read as the reverse complement.
CTGTAGCCCACACCAGGAAGCCATGAATGAGACCATCATTTGCTGCCAGACGACCGGCGACGAAAGCGCCGATGGCAAGACTGACAATAATCGAGATTGCAGACCAGACGGCAACGGTGGTTCCCGCTCCATTTACCGGATCGTCCGAAGCCGGGTCAACAATGGAAAGCCCAAGACTTGTACCCAGCGTTGACAACAGTAATGACACGGCCAATACAGTGATAACACCGCCTATTACGCTACCCCATGATATTTTTTTTTCAACAAACATCCCATTTTCCATTTTCATTTACGATCCTTTTCATGTTGTTAACATTGTGTAAAGTTTGCTGAAAGAGATGCCACAGTCTCAATCGAGCCATAACAAACATAGCAATAATAATCAGTTATGCCAAATCTATGGAGGAAAAATTATTACTTTAAATGCTATAACAATGAATAGTGCTTAAAGAGGGAATTTAACCTCGCCGTTATTTAATATAAAACTTAATTTTCCATTCCAAAATTCCGCAAGGAAAACCGCGTGAGGATCTATACCAGCGTCCTTTAATTTACAGGCAAGCCATGCTTCATCTTTCTCTATCGAACTGAGTTCAGCAATCCTGGCCTTACCATCTTTCATTATGATAACTGAAGGCATCTTGGCGCCATCGCATACAACCGTTATTTGACCATTTGGCTCTATCTGCGCATAAGTGACTTCCTGGAAGGATGGGATCCCTTGCGCATGAAGTTGAGAGGAGACATTCAATATATCAATTTTATTTCTTTTACTCGAAATGGCATCAATAAGAAAGCGACCCTCTTTGATGATCGGTATTGGCTGACCTATAGTAACAGTGCGAAAAAAGTGTATGCGCTTACTTAATGCATTCAATAACGAGATGAGAAATACGCCGATAAAGAGTACCAGTACATATTGATGCATAGGTATTGAATCGCTATAGATCACACCACCAATAATTCCACCCAGCACGAAATTGCCGATGAAGTCTACGGGGGTCATCTGGGAAAGCTGAGTTTTACCCGATAGATTTAGATGAGTAATTACAATAACAAAACCTATTATAAACTTAACAAGTGTATAACCATAGTATTCCATAACGACAATCCTGTTGATCCTCATTGGTAGGGCTCCCTTAAATGAGAGCCCAAGTTAGTACTACTTTAGCCAGCAATTTCCTGTGCTACGCTTTCTCTGGACCAAATACGATGTCCTTTCATAGCATTACAAAATGCCTCAGCCAAATCCGCAGCCTTATCCCCCACGATAATACCTTCATCTGGTTTGGGCAACGGCAATGCATCATATAGCTTAAACGCTTTACCTTGCAGCCCTATCGCTTTCAGATGTTTAAATGCTTGGATCACGTAATGTTTGGCGTTGCCGTTTTTCATCAAGGAGTCAATACTGCCTTCTCCTTCCGGTATGATAACGGCATCCACCATCACAGATGGATTGCCTTCTATGGTACCGTCGACCTCTATTTCATTATCTTGCAGAGAAGTTATTCTACCTAAGTGCGGAGCAAAAACCTTTCCATGAATACCATGTTTTTTAAGGGTTTTCATAATATTATCAATAGATTCCCCACAAACACCATCGGCAGCAAGAATAGCCACTTGGCGTGATTTGAGTATCTGATGATGCCCATCGTACATACTTAATGAACGATCTTTAGATATCCCGTTGACGGGGCCAGGTAATGGATGCTTCAATTGTTCTTGGCTCAATCTTATCCCAAGATTATCTGCGACAGATTGGGCCAACTGGTGATCAATATAGGTAAGCTGATCAACCACACGTTCACGTATCCAAGGGCGCATAACCTTACCCAATTCGAAACTGAACCCTCCGACAATATGATTTTGTTCCACTTTGGTTTGGCTCAGCCAAAATAGACGTGGCTGAGAATAGAAGTCAACAAAAGTGCTACTCCTTCTGCGGGTCTTTTCACCATTTATTGGTTGCGGGTAGGTTGCAAACCCGCCCTTTGCCGGGGGGGTTTCTCTTGGCCAATTGTTATTTATAGAGTTAGGCTCGTAATTGGCTGTTCCAGAAATGCTCATACGATGCATCCCATCACGCTGATGGTTGTGGAAAGGACAAATTGGTTTATTAATAGGAAGTTCGTGGAAATTTACTCCTCCCAATCGGCTGATTTGGGTATCAATGTAAGAGAAGAGTCGCCCCTGAAGTAGTGGGTCATCAGAGAAGTCTATACCTGGAACGATGTTACCAGGACAGAATGCTACCTGTTCGGTTTCACTAAAGTAATTATCTGGATTGCGATTCAATACCATTTTTCCAACGAGATGAACGGGAACCAAAGACTCTGGGATCAACTTAGTTGGATCAAGTATATCAAAATCGAATTTATGTTCATCTTCCTCTGGAATTATCTGCAACCCGAGTTCATATTCAGGATAGTCACCCGCTTCAATGGACTCCCACAACTCACGGCGATGAAAATCTGGATCGCGGCCTGTCAGCAATTGAGCTTCATCCCATATTAGAGAGGAGACGCCATATACAGGCTTCCAATGGAAACGTATAAAGTGGCACTGGCCTTCAGCATTGATCATTTTATAGGTATGGATGCCGAATCCCTCCATCATACGGTAGCTACGGGGAATGCCGCGATCTGACATTGCCCACATAACGTTATGCAGTGTCTCTGGCTGCAGTGAGATATAATCCCAAAAAGTATCATGCGCGCTTTGACCCTGGGGTATTTCATTATGAGGCTCTGGCTTCACCGCATGGACAAAGTCCGGGAACTTAATCGCATCCTGAATGAAAAATACGGGTGTATTATTACCTACGAGATCAAAATTGCCTTCTTTAGTATAGAATTTTGTTGCCCAGCCTCGAATATCTCTTACCGTATCAGCAGAGCCTCGGGAGCCCTGGACGGTAGAAAAACGCACAAAGACAGGTGTTTTAACACTGGGATCCTGAAGGAATTCGGCAGTGGTATAGGAGGCTAGCGATTCATAGACCTGAAAATAACCATGTGCACCCGCACCTCGTGCGTGGACTACCCTTTCGGGAATGCGCTCATGATCAAAATGTGTGATCTTTTCTCGCAGAATAAAGTCTTCAAGCAAGGTTGAGCCGCGAGTTCCTGACTTTAGTGAATTCTGATTATCGGAAATCTTCACGCCCTGATTCGTGCGCAGCGACTCTCCCTGAGGATCAGACCGAAATTTATCTAACTGTTTGAGCTTCTCGTTTCTATTCTTAGGTGTCTTATCAGAACCCGGCATCATGGGTTCCGCTCCCGGGGGACTTATACTCGCAAGGGGTTTAATTACCTTCTCGACGGGTGCAGTATCTTCATAGTGTGGTTCAACTGTAGAGATTGTCTTATCATTACTTCCGTTAGAAGTAAAATCAGTTTTGTTTTTCTTCATCACAAAAACCTCCATTCAAATAAAAACAATTAGTTAGGAGCAACCAAGCATTAACCACACCTACAGCATAGTTAATACATTATGGACTTGGTAGTTTTTTACGCATCATACAACGCGACGAAAGAAAAAAATTAACGTAAAATTAACATTAATTTAAAAGATTCTATTTTTAAATATTCTACGGAGGTTATGGTCAGAGCTTAAGGTTTCAGAAATAAGGTGGCGTTACGCAAAAATGCCGCATCATATATTCCATAAATCGAGATCTATTGACTTAAGTAAAAATTGCAGGCAGGTAAAGAGGGGCTTTTAGAAGATTGGCGTAGCAGGCGCGCATATCAGTTATAACCTTAATGGCCAACCGATTGAATTGTTAGTATCAAAAGTATCGAACCATATATTGGTGCTAAATAGTGAGCTGCTGACCGAATGTGCGGCAACCGCCCCATGAAAAAAATCCTTCGCCCCATAATGCCACTTTCCGGCAATTTCTGACGCAACCTGAGATACCCCGCGACTTCATGGACATCCATCTGCCGGCCATAAATCGCTGCCACTGGTCATACCGGTACTTTCTATACCGGCAAACGCAGCCCATACCCGTACCCGACCAACTGGCTGCAGGAGTTTGATGATCCGGCGCTGGCCGGGAAACTGTACACCGGCGATTTTCCGCTGGTTGATGTGACGGTCATTCCCGACGAAGAGATTATGGGCCACCGCAGCATGTCCGCCCTGACCCTGCGGCAGAAACATATCCGTCAGCGCGATCTGCGCCAGCATCTTGACTACCTCTTTCGCTCCTGCAGCGGCAAGCTGGCCGCTCAGTCCGTCCTGTTCCGGCTCACCTACGCCTCTGAAACCCTGAAAGACCAGGGCTGGGACAATTATCTGCTGGACGCGAAAGAGTGGAAGTCCGGCGTCGTGCCGGTACCGTCACAGCATAACGGATTCTACGTCGTAAAAGCGGCGCTGAATACCGCTTTTGCCCAGGACGGTCATATCCGCCCCCGGTGCCGCGCCACTCACAATCAGGACGTTATCCACAAATTTGGGGGATAACCTGTGCGCATCGTCGGTAAAAATATTCACCTCAAAATGAGGGGCTTGTGCCCGTCGCGCGGTTGACCTCGCCATAGCCCCTTGCCATTCCTCGTCGGTTTTATATTATACTGGTTATACATACAGTATTATTATAATGACGCATTCGGTTTCCGACCAGAGGAGAACACAAGATGAGCAACGTAGCACGCACCCGCACCCCGCAGGACTCGGCCGGCACACAGGAAAGTCGCGCCAAAGCGCTGCAAAGCGCCATCACCGCCATCGAGAAGGCGTTCGGCAAGGGCGCCATCATGCGCCTGGGCGACAACCATGGCATGGCCGTCGAACGTATCCCGACCGGCTCGCTCGGCCTCGACATCGCACTCGGCGGCGGCCTGCCGGTCGGCCGTATCACCGAAATCTACGGCCCCGAGTCGTCCGGCAAGACCACCGTCGCCCTGTCGGTCATTGCCTGTGCCCAGCGCGCCGGGCTGCAGTGCGCCTTTATCGATGCCGAGCACGCGCTCGATCCGCGTTACGCGCAGCAGCTGGGCGTCGATATCGGTGAACTCCTTATCTCCCAGCCCGACACCGGTGAGCAGGCGCTGGAAATCTGTGACGCCCTGGTGCGTTCCGGCGCCGTCGGCGTGGTGGTGGTCGATTCCGTCGCCGCCCTGGTGCCGAAAAACGAACTGGAAGGCGAGATCGGGGACGCCCAGATGGGGCTGCAGGCTCGCATGATGAGCCAGGCGATGCGCAAGCTGAAGGGCAGCATCAACACCACCCGCACGGTGGTGATCTTCATCAACCAGTTGCGCATGAAGATCGGCGTGATGTTCGGCAACCCTGAAACCACCGCCGGCGGCAACGCCCTCAAGTTCTATGCCTCGGTGCGTCTCGACGTGCGCGGCGCCGGCAACGTCAAGGAAGGGGAGACCATCATCGGGCGGGATACCAAGGTGGAGGTGGTCAAGAACAAGGTCTCGCCGCCGTTCCGCCAGGCGCAGTTCCGGCTGCTGTTCGGCGTCGGCATCTTCCGCGAGGGCGAAGTGCTGGATCTGGCCGTCGACGCCAAATATATCCTCAAGACCGGCGCCTGGTACGAGTATCAGGGGGAGAAAATCGGGCAGGGGCGCGAGAAGGCCGCCGGCTGGCTGCGCGACCGTCCCGACGTGGTGGCCACATTGACCACGCAGCTGCGCACGCACTACCTGCAGGCGGCGCAGCCGGCCGCGGCTTCAGCCGACGCGGACACGCCCCCGGATGACGATGCCTGGCAGAGCGTGCCGGAGGCCGTGTGATGCCGGTTCGCCTCTATGACGCCGGCGTGCCCTGCGGGTTTCCGTCGCCGGCGCAGGACTACCTCGAGCAGCGCCTGTCGCTGGACGACATCTGCATCCGTCACCCGGAGAGCACCTACCTGGTGCGCGCCGAGGGGCAGTCGATGCAGGACGCCGGTATCCTCGACGGCGACCTGCTGGTCGTGGAGTGTTTCTACCGGGCGCAGCACGGCGACATCGTCATCGCCACCGTCGACGGCGAGTTCACCTGCAAGCGCCTGCAGCTGCTGCCCCGGCCGATGCTGTTGCCGGCCAATCCGGCCTTTGCGCCCATCCCCCTCGGTGACGATATCGAGACCGTGATCTTCGGCGTGGTGCGCCACGCCATTCACACGCTGTAACCCGGCCCGGTTATCGCCACCTGCACATTCCGCAAAGCCCGGAGACCCCGCCATGTTTGCCCTGGTTGACGTCAACAGTTTCTACGCCTCCTGCGAAACCGTCTTTCGCCCCGACCTGCGCGGCCGTCCGGTGGTGGTGCTGTCCAATAATGACGGCTGTGTCGTCGCGCGCAGCCGCGAGGCGAAAGCCTGCGGCATCAAGATGGGGGAGCCTTGGTTCAAAATCGCCAGGGACGCCGAGCGGCAGGGCGTGGTGGCGTTTTCGTCGAATTATGCCTACTACGCCGACATGTCGCATCGGGTGATGGCCATCCTTGGCCAGCTGACGCCGCGACTGGAAGTGTATTCAATCGATGAGGCTTTCTGCGATCTGACCGGTATCCCGGCCGCGCAGCTGGAATCACTCGGTCGCCGGCTGCGTGAAGAAGTGCGGCGCCGCACCCACCTGACGGTCGGCGTCGGTATTGCGCCGACCAAGACGCTGGCCACACTGGCCAACTACGCCGCCAAGACCTGGCACAAGACCGGCGGTGTGGTCGACCTGAGTGCGCCGGCGCGCCAGCGACGCCTGATGGCGCACGTGCCGGTAGAGGAAGTGTGGGGCGTTGGCCGGCGTATTGCCCGCCGGCTGGCAACGATGGGGATCAGCACTGCGCTGCAGCTGGCCGACATGCCGGCAGCCGCGGCGCGCCGACAGTTCTCGGTGGTGCTCGAGCGCACGGTGCGCGAGCTGAACGGCATCGCCTGCCTGGGCCTGGAGGAATTTGCGGCGCCGAAGGAGCAAATCGTCTGCTCCCGCTCGTTCGGCGACAAGCCCACCGAGCTGGACAGCGTCAGTCAGGCGGTCTGCGCGCATGCCGAGCGCGCGGCACAAAAGCTGCGCGGCGAACGGCAGTTCTGCCGGCACATCTCGGTGTTCGTGGCCACCAGTCCGTTCGCCGCCGGCGAGACCTATTACGGCAATCAGGCGACCACCCGACTGGCGACGCCCACCCAGGACAGCCGTGACATCATTCAGGCCGCACGCCGGGCGCTCGAACGGATCTTCATCGCCGGCCACAGTTATCACCGCTGCGGCGTGATGCTGGGTGATTTCACCAGCGAACGCGTGGCACAGTTCGGTCTGTTTGATGATGCGCCGCCGCGCAAAAACAGCGATCGGCTGATGCAGCTGCTCGACAGCCTCAATCAGGATGGCCGGGCGCCGGTGTGGTTTGCCGGGCAGGGTATTCCCGATCGTGCAGACGGCTGGAAGATGAAACGACAGCGACTGTCGCCGGCCTGGACCACACGGTTGCAGGATGTCCCAGTTGTGCGTCTGAAGTGAATGCGCGTCAGCGCATGCAGGCGACAACAGTCCTGTAAGAGAACACCCTAAGGTTAGGGTCGCCGGTAGCGCGGCATAGCCGCCCTGCTTTGATAGATTTCACCTATCCAGCCCCTCGCCCTGATAAGCCAACTTTACTTACAGCGTTGGGTAGCTATTTGTGCGCGGTCGGAGTGGACACGGCAAGGCGTAGCCGCAGCTGTGGCGTATCTCCGCGTTAGCGGGCCGTAAGGGCCGCTTACGAGCGTGTTAATCGATACTTCAGCGATATTTCTGGCAGCGATTGAACGGTTAGTTACAGCATTCATCTTAAAGCCACTCTGTTCCGGGCCTTTGGCCCGGGGCGGGGCGGCTTTGTGGTGGTTGGGTTGTGAGAAGATTTATGAGTTTGTCTGGTGGCTTTTGCCCGCCGTCGGCGGGAGCTACTTTTAAGGCGCTTGCGCCGTTTCTGAGCGGCGCGGGTTTACCCGCTGTAAGCGAAGACATTATCCACAGAGCAAAGCTCTTGTAAGGTCTTTTTAGGTCTAAATGAAGTTACAGTTACTTTGCATGTAATTCTTAGCAGGCATTCATAATCATCGAGTATTTGCATCTATATGTGGAAAACGCGCAGCGGCTGGCCAGATCTTTTTACCCGCCGCCGCATTGGTGAGCTGTTTCGCAGAAAAATGGGGCTGAAGGGGCTATTCAGGAACAGCAGACGTGCCGAGTCCTACGCAATCAAGCGCATCAATGGAGGGAAGGCGGAAAGCCGGGCAAAAGAGAAGGGTTATGGTGTGTCTGGCGGGGCTGACGAGGCCAGCTTACGCAAGGCATGGTAACGTTGGTCTACCTGGCGTTTTAGCTCAAGATGGCCCATGGCCTCCAGCTCATCCTTGCTGTACATCTTTATCAAACCGTTAAGGATTTCAGTACGCGCCTGCTGGTGATCCATCTGTAGCAGTTTCTGCGCCTGCCGGCGCTGTTGTTTGAAGGAACGGTGACGCGCCCGGTGTTCAAAGGCCCGTTTTATATGCTGCTCTTTGGCACGCCGGCGGGCCTCTGACAGGGTGATCGGGGCTTCGCCCTGCTTGAGCAATCCCTGATTCATCCACGCCAGCTGCTGGTTTTGCGCCGCCTGATACTTACCCAGCTCATAGCCGATCAGGACAAAGAACAGTTCGGTTACCCAGATGATTTTGGGGATGTGGGAACGACTGGCCTCATCCCAGGCACGTTCGCAAGCGAGGGCACCCAACTCTTCCAGAGTAGTGATCGCCCGGCTGGCGCGGGAGATACTTTTCTTGTCACCACTACCGGTAGATAACCCACACCAGTCGGAAAGCTGCTCAACACTGGCTTCAACTTTGCCGGTCACAATGTTCAAGCGGTCGCACATCGCCACCATTAGCGCGTTGATCGCTCTGGCCCGGTGTTCATTCATACGTTTAAATACCGGCCGCGTCAGTCCGGTTTTCTGCTGGACGCGCGGTGTGGTGTACCATGCTTCATGCCTGGCCGGTTGATTCTCACGGGCAGCAGTTACCAGCGCCCGGATCAGGGCAGGTTTGTTCGCCCCAGCCTTGGGAGGTTGGTAAGAGGGAAAAGGATTGCTGACGTAACAGCCCCGAGAACTGACTGATGTCGCTTGTTCGATGATTGAGCGGTTATCCACCACTCCCTGCGCTTAAGTTGCACAGGAGGAGTTGACCTTTAAAAGGCATAAAACTATACTCCCTGCATAGAGCAACGCTTCTATACAGTTTTAAGTGAGCCCCGTTAATCTTTCGATCCCGCCAAGAATTGAGAAGATTATCGGGGTTTTTGCTTTTCTGGATTCAGCTCAAACTACCTCGGAACCCATTTCCAACCACCTTACGGCGTGGCCAACCAAAAAATTCTTACTCGCACAGCAATTTAGCACTCACAGGTTAAAGGATCAAGAAAGTAAGCCCATCATGCTATATTTCTGGCCTGCGCTTCACGCTCAATCAATCGAGCCAATACTTCAGCTTGTGTTAAGCCGTCATCTTGGCACATATTCATCAGCAATTCTTTAAGCTGAGGTTCCAGAAAAACTTTAACCTCTTTGTGAGTAGCTCTTTTTCTCGCCACTGAAGCACGCTGTTTATCAGCGTCACTGAGTGGATGCCCCTTTCGGTAAGGACGTTTCGATGAGGAAGTAACTGCGTTTACGGCCTGTGACATTTCTGCCTCCCCAAGGATCTGAAAAGGATCGTTTGGCAAAGCGTACTACAGAATCCGTAACTTAGCAGCATAAAAAGCATTTTTCAGTCCCGTTGGCGCGGGATGACAGATAAAAATGCAGGAAAAGCGGACAACCTGAGCCCAGAGGATCAGGCTGTCATAGTGTTGCGGGAAGGAATGAAAAGTATTTTTAATACGACGAACGCCACTCCTTTCCGATATCCCAGCGCGATTGCCAGTGCGTCAGGTAGGTTTGTGCCACGCCAGGCATATTACGTAGCACCAGCGCATTTTCTGAGTTGGACCGCGCCGCTGCACGGCTAAAGTTAAATGACCCGGTCTCGACATTCACCTGGTCAGTGATGATCAGTTTGTCGTGCATTATCTTGAAGGTATCGACAGTACGAACCGGGATACCGGCATTGACCAGCACGTTCATCGCCGCCTGGCTGGCCTTGTTCTGATTTCCCTTCGCATCGAGCACCACTTTCACATCGACACCCCGATGCTTGGCGGTCGTCAGGGCTTTCACCACTTCGGGTGAGGTAAACGAATACCCCATTAGGCGGATACTGCTCCGGGCCTCATTAAGCGTATTCAATACCAGCTGCAGAGCGCTCCCTTCCGGTGAGAACCCGACCTGCACCGAGGGGGCCGCCATAGCGCACGGAACGGCCGCTAACGTCGCGGCCAGACACCAGGCTTTCAGTGAAGTCCGCATTATTTTGCGCCCCCGTATAACACATTCCCGTTCCTCGAGCTGACATCGCCCTGGACATGGCCACAGGTGACGTTGCCATTTCGCGTCTCGATGTTGCCAGTCACATTACCCGCCCTGACATTACCGTTAGTGCTTCGAACGGTGCCAACATTCCCCTGCACCGTCACATCAGCCTCTTCGGAATCAAGAACCTGAACATCACCAACGATCGTAATAGCGACCGCCACAACCTTTCCATCACCCAGCGACACCGTTTGGCCATCTGCAATCACCTGGTTACCACTGACACGGATATGGTTACCATCGACGACCATCGTCTTGCCGTTTACTGTGATTTTCGTTGCCATTTTGCATTCTCTTTTGAAGTGTTGTCGGCCGGTTTCTCAACCGGAATATGTTGCATTTGATAGGCCATCAGACGAGGTTGTCCGACGCCCAATGCGATCGGCGTCCTCGCCTGCACCTGGTAGCCGCATCCGCGCGCCGGCAGATGCGCCAGCGCTGTTTCCCATAACAGGCTGGTGCTAACCGCTGCCGTCGGGCGTCGGCGCCAGATATGTAGCCATTCGTCTTCCAGATCATTGAGGGCGGCCAGCGCGGGGTCGGTCAGCTGCAGGTTCTCCAGGTCTGAACGTGCAGATGGCGCGTCCAGCCGGCGAACGATCTGCTGTATCCGATCGGCACGTGGGTAGCTGCGGCGAATAGTGGCCGGCGCCTGCGCCAACAACGCATCGAGTGATGGCGGAGAGACCTCAATGAAACGGTTAATCTGTATCGCTTCTTTGGTAAACTTGTCGGCATCCGCGATATAAAGTGACGAGCCACGGATAACCTCCCCCCGAAACAGGGTGATATTCTCGCCTTCCTGCAGCTGCTGTACTTCTTCCACGCTGACTTTCTTTTGCTCACGCAGTTGCAGCCTGTCGTCTTCATCCCATCGGCTGCCGAGAACACCGTTCTGACGCACCATCTGACTCATTTCCGGTAGATATTCAGTGCCGGCCATCAGCTGCAGGATTTCCAGGGTGTCTTTCGGGTCCATGATTTTGCCGGTAATACGCGTGCCCATATTGGCAATCAGCGTCCACACGCGGTCACCGGCGGCTGATTTAAGTCGCTGTGCTTCTTGCCCGGCCAGCAGCAGGCAATACCCCAACGATCGAACCTGAGTGGCCAATTCACCCAATTTCTCGGTGTAACAGGCCCCCACTTCATCGGCTATCCACAGAAACGGAAACTTGTCCTTGTACTTGCGTACAACCATGATGTCTTCCGGCCGCCCCTCCAGCTTTTCTCCAAGATCCTGGCTCAGGATCATTGCCAGCTGGGACACATACAGTCGCCCAAGCGCTGCCGCCTCGGTCGCAGAAATTTCCAGTGCAGGGATGAGAATGACGAGGATGCGATCGTTGTGAACAACGTCTCTCAGGTCGATATCACCTGCATCGCGCGCAAACACATGACCGTAGGTGTCGTTGAACAGCGCCAACATGCGGGTGAACTGCTGAATGAGGTAACCATGCTGGTTCAGCGCCTCCGGCGCCCATTCTGACGGTGAGTCCACCGTGGCCAGATCAAACCCCGCCAGCGTGCCGAGATAGTTCTCCAGTGGTAATCGCGCCTCATCGTGCCACTGCTCCTCCACGGACTGGATATAGAGCCGTGCAATACTGCGCAAAGGAAGGTGGGCCTGAATGGTACGCTGCGACATCACCGTCCCTTCTCGCCGGCATTTGTACACCAGGGCAAACACCAACGCCTGTATCATCGCCCGCGCCTTTTCCTGCCAGCCGCCGTCGTTGCCGGCCGGTGGTAACATCGAGTCCATCAGGTTGATGATGTAGGTTTCTTCGGCTATGCCGAAGGCATTGACCGTATTGGTTTGAGGCCGGTTTTTAACATCTTCCAGCAGTTCCTGAGCACGGGAACGGCCGCCGGTGATAAAGTTCATCATCCGCAGATCGTCTTCGCGGCCAAAACGCCGGGCCATGGACGCAATGGCCAACGCCACGTCGTTCTGTGCCTTTGCGTCGGAATAAATCAGCCCCTTGCCCAGACCGAGTTGGTTGAGCACATAACCCAGCAACGTTTCCGTCTTACCGGCACCGGTGGTACCAAACATCAGGATGTGTCGCGTCATGTCGTCCATTGACAACCACAACTCACGCCCCGCATCCCGGCCACGCAGGTATCCCAGATAGAGGATACCGGCCGCTTTGCCCATGACAATACGCATGACCGTCACGGGCAAAAAGCCCCACATCTTGCCCGGCACCTGACGCTGCGTAGAAGGGTCGAGCCGATCCATATCGCTTGGCATGCGCATCGGCATCTGCCAGGGCTCCATCAACATCGACGGCGCCCAGAACATCAAGACCGGCAGTGTTAACCACAAGGTGACCGGCCATACCACACCGACGATAACGGCGCCCGCCATCCCCAGCGCCAGCCCTCCTGGGGACAACATCCAGTCTCCCAGGGCTGAGTGATAAACGCGGCGATTAATTCGATTGCGCGCTATGCCGTAGTCAGTGGGTTGCTGCATCCGGTGTCTCCTTTTCGCTCAGGAACTGGCTCAGTTGAGCCGGATCACGCAGAACAGCCTGAGGGACATAGCGGCCATCATCAGCAATCACCCAGGGGGTGCCCGGAATGCGATAGGCCTGATAAGCCACCTCGTTGACGCCCAGCGCTTTTTCGGCCACATCACAGGCGCTGTCGGCTTTCTTATCGACCGCAGCCGCTTTACCCAGCTGAAGTCCATCGGTACCAACAGTAAATAGAGCCTGCCAGGCAGCCGGCCGCTGCGCCGGCGGCAAGCACAACACAGGGGTAATGGCAGCAATGGATTTCTCTCGCCCAATCACAGCCACCGGGAAGACAACCACGTTAGCCATTTGAGCCGCCGCCACTAAAGCCGGCTCCAGATGTCGGCAATTCGGGCAATTGGGATCAGCAAACACATACAAAGTGCGATCGTGGCCAGAGGAATAGTTCACGGTGAACAATTGGCGGTCGGCAGCACTTTGCAGCTTCTGCGGCAGGGTTGACCGGACGGACGCTGGCAGCGCCCAGCCATCTTCTGGCGCGGGAGCCCGCGTTTGCTGGACAGGAACAGGCACTTCAGGGCGTTCAGCTTTAGTCGCATGAGGCGGAAGCGTCAGCGGCACAACCTGTTGCGCGGGAGCCAGGCTAACCTCGGGGCCAGGTTCCAGTTCCAACGGCCCCTCCTTGCTGGAGTGCACGAGAGAAACACCCAGCATCAGCCCGACAATCAGCAGTCCAGCGCTAATGACCAACCGACCGCCCCATCGGGTACGCCAATTTTCTGCCTGCTTTAACTGTGCCTCAGACAACGCCGCAAGCAGCTGATCGTTACCACCATTAGCGCTGGACTCAACTGTGAAGACATTCCCCAACTTGTCGCAGCACATCACCCCGGCGTCAGACAGGAAAAAAGTCGGCTGGCGTCGCAGGTCAACTGTACATAAAGTACGGACACCCCGCCCCTCAGCCGGCTTGCCCAGGTCGACTGGACGTTGGACGACTAACAGATTACCGCGGATGTATACAGAGAAAGGCGCATAGTCAGATTTTGCACGCATGGAATATCCTTTTAATTCAAATAAGGGTCGACACCAGAGCCTGATTGGCCTGACGTGCTAACGGAGTTAATTCGGTGGGGGTGTTCGGGTAAATCAAGAGGGGTGACGCTAGGGAGCCGCTGCCGCCTCGCTGTCCGGCGGGTCGGTAATAGCATAAACAGCTGACATCACTGACTGTTCTGTCGCCTGACGCCGACGAACCACTGCCGGTATATACGGGTAGACCAGGCCCAGACTTTCCAGATCGGTCTGTAGCCCTTCAACGGCTTGTTCCACCATAATGCCCGGACGAGGCAATCGCAGCTTACTGGCACGAACCTCGGCGCGAGCCTGAGCGGCAATACCGGCACCTTCAACAAACACCTTTGCGGTGTCTGCTGAGTGAAGCCCATACCACAATGTACGGTCAATCCCCTTAAGCCAGCGAAAACGCGCCGGGGGCAATCGCAGGTCACGGGCATACAACCCAACGAGTGCACTGCGCACATATCCGTGCCCCGCCAGCCACTCGTTGACACCGGGGGCCTGAATCACACGTTGAAACGCTGCATTGGCCAACGGGAACAACGGCACTGGTGAAACCCGCTTGCGCCGTAAAAATCGTCTCACTACACAGGAACGATTGAGATCATCCAGTAGTTGTGACGCAGACGCACGATCGTTCAGGAAAACCTGCAGACCAAACACTGCCAGCAAAGCGCGCTCGTAAGGATGCCAATTTGTCACATCACACATAGGTTTACCCAACTGCGCGGTGAACACCGCCGCGGCGGCAGCCCTATCGAGCGTCTTGCGGTGAACAAGTTGAAGTTGCGCGGTGAAGTCTTCTGGCCTTAGCGCCCAAACGTTAGCCGGGGCGGGATCATTCATCAAACCATCCGGACCGGAGGCCATAGCCAGCACGGGCGTCACGGAAGGGGCAAAGCTGCTGGCCAACTGCGGCAACGTATGAATATTGATGGGACGTTTGCTGCGAAATGCCAGTACAGGGTGCTGCGCCAGCGCGATACCACTGGCCACGACGATCGGTACCAGAAACAACATGAAGATACCTGAAGTGGCATTCATCACTGTCAACCACTCATCAAAGGTGACATCGACGGCATGATTGGCCGTATCGGCCAGCAGGTTGATTTTTTCACCGACCCAATAATGGATACGGGGAACATCCACCGCTGTCCAGAGCCAGTACAGTACCCAGCAACTCCCGTAGACAAACGAATCAAAAAAGAGCCAGCACAACAGAACGGCAGCACAGAAGGCCAGGAACATTTGCCCTTGATCGCCATCCCATGCACTTTGCGATGGGCGGTTATACATAAGGAATGACTCGCAAAAAAGAACACCGGCTATAAGCCGGTGTTGAGGGTGTTTGCCACCTGGTAAGGTAGCTAGAGGAGAAAGTTAGGTGTCAGGCCAGGCGGGGGATCGCGATATGGTTTTCACGCTCCAGCTGCTCACGGTGAATATCAACATACTCAGAGAACGGCATCGCCGGCTGATATTGCTTGAACTCCATAGAACCAAGCGTATCAAACCAGCGTTGGGCCCAAGGGGTAGCAATTTCAATACGGGGTAATTCCGGGAGTTTGGTGTAAAGACGGAACATCTTTCCTTCCGCTTCCCGATTGGTCCAGTCTTTCATATCCAGCCCAACTACGTCGACTTCACCTTTGCGAATGCGGTGCACGTAAAGGATGGTGCCACGTTTGATATCAATGCCCAGATATTTACCATCCCCTTCATGGTACATCTCATAACCCTGCTCAGGCATAAAATACTCAGGGTCTTTAACATCGTTCGTGATGACTTTTAGAATACGACGTTTACTTATGACCTGCTTAGTGAAAATAGCGACAGGGATGAGTATCGCGGCCCAGATCAAACCGTAGAAAAATAGCTGGTAAAGATCACCGCTTTTTAGAACATCGCTTAACGTCAGCAGTGACGCCAAAGCTAAAAATAGAAGGCAGGGTAAAGCTAATACCATATAAAGGATTTTAAAAACCCAAGCCCATCCTTCGCGTGTAGTTTTCAGTCGCTGCACCATAGTTTTATCCTCCAACAGCCGTTGATGACATTATACCCAACAACTGTACATTTGTCAGGGTATTTTCTACTGAATTCCATCAGCCCCATTACCTTTTCCGGTCCTATTCGGCATATTACGGACACCAGGAATTCGCTGAGATCCGGTCCCGGCTGCCCCGAACATATTTTTCATATTATCGACCAATCCGCCCATAACATTATTCCCTTCACGACCACCAAGGAATGAGATCACATAATCCGGTAGAGATGCTTCTAAGCTGAATAGGCGTGTCACACCAAAGGTTGAAATGCGTGCATATATCATCAACCAACCAACCATTTTAACCAATCCCATAATCGAGTCCGCATTAGCATTGGCCAGTGCTGAAGCAAACAACAGATTGAGTACCGTGCCACCGGCTATTGCTGATACAGAAGCGAAAAAGAACCCCAGCACCATAAGAGAAGGCCGTAACATCATGTCGATCAAGAATATATAGCCATAGGCACTACGACTTCCTTTATCCTCCTCAGCGCCCAAATGCGTCGCTGACCACATTGGACCGGCTCCACACCCAATCAACACACTGACAACCCAGTTAAAGAAGCCCGTCATCCAGAAAATAAAAGGCACTGCCGGTAAGAATACGGCTAATGAGAATCCAATAGCCAAAAGCGCAAACATAAAGAAATAGAACATTGGCGCTAGTGCCCCCATCACATCTTTAACCACAGCGCCTGCATCAACCGCAAAAATTTTACTTGCCCACCCTACAGGTGAGTTACTGGCCGCAGATGCAATCGCCCAAGTACCGGCATAAGCAGCCATCAGGGTTTCAGTAGTGCCTAAGGTATAATCACCGATCTCCTGCATTTTAATTAATGGGTTTACTTGACCGTTGAAATCGGCATCAGTACCCAAGTTTTTTGTAGCTATAAGGGTTGTGAGTTTTTGGATTGGGCTTTTTAAAACTCCAACGAATACTGAGTTCGGATCTTGAGCTGCGCCGGCTGCACTAATCTCACTCTCCGTTTGTGTTCCCAGGGGCGGTGTATAGGTACTGTTCTGCACCTGCGCGCGATAGGCCGTAAACACCTGATTGTACAAGTCCCCTGTACCGTGCTCGCCCACACCACTCATGCCACTGGTGATTGGCGTGGCGTTGGCCACATCATTGGTTTTACTGTTAGCTGTCGCGAAGGTGTGATACCAGGCCCCCAGAGCAACCCAGCCATAACTCTTGATCTGATTGACCAGCTGGCTCTGCAGCGAATCCTTATAGTTGATTTGGTTCAGCGCCTTGTTGACCGTATCTTCATAGTCAGCCGCCGCATTCTGGATGTCAGTTTCCACATCCTGAAAACTGCCACTATCCTGATCACGCTTACTCAAATAGGTATCGACGAAGTCCATTGCAGCCCGATCCAGCGATGCCTGCATCCTGTCCAGCGCCTGCTTTTGTGACGCCACAACATTGTCGGTATCGACCTTGCTGTCAAATAACACGTTCCAGACGCCGCTACGGGCAGAGTTAGGCGTCTTCGCCGACCCACAAATGGCGCTGCCATTACCGGTCACGTACTCACCGTTGCCTCCTTTCGTGCTCATCATCGGCGTGTTCGCTTCCCCTGACGCATAAAGAGCCTGCAGTTCGCGGTTAATGGCATATTTGCACAGGTTCATTTCAAAAATGGCCCGGGCAGCTGAACGCGTCGCCGGCGCAGTCGGCTGCGTGACCATGGAGTATCCGCTGGCCATCATATCCGCCGCTTTATCGGTTAGCAGATTGGCGCTCCCGACGCCCATTACCGACGCCGCCCACAGCATCACCAACTGAGAAATCGACCACCCTGAGCCGGTAGGCACCAAAGTGATAAATCCCGCAAAAGTCATGATCGGGTACAACATCGAGCGGGCGCCATTAAAAACACGCCCCTCATGGCCAGCTTTGACGACAGTTTTCATCGTCACGGTCAAAAACCAAAACAGGGCTATGGCACAAAGTACACCGTTGATAATGGCAAACAGAGAGCCAATCAACGTTTGTTGCCCGGGGTTAAAGGGATGTAGCACTACATCCCCAAAGATCATGACCAGCGCCTGGCGCGATAAGTCATTGGTTTTCTGTGCAGCATCAGCGATGGTCTGATAATTCACGCCATCGGCGAACGCCGGCCAGGAAAAGAGCAGCAGCAAGCCTGCTGACCACAGCCTTTTGAGAAATTTCATCGTGTTGTCCGTATGTTATGGCCCCGGCGGATCGCTGGGTAGAAGGCAGGGAAGGAAATGAGGCGTCAAAGGAGATAACGGCGATGCACTCCCGTTATCAGCGCCAACATCCCAATGACACCGTTTGCCGGCAACAGCGGTTTTCCGACCGAAAATCCTCGAACGTGCCCTTTTCCTCTACGCTGACACGCTGGGTAGTGAGTTGCCACAGACGATACGTTGCGATCAGCGCCTTGACGTAGCCCGCCGCCCCTAACAGCACCAGGATCAATGCCGCGATCGTCGCTCTCAGCAAGGTGGCGCCGGGCAAAGTGGTGAAGCTCGCCAAAAGCATCAGCGACAAAATCAAAGCAAGCCCGCCGCAAACCAGCATCAGGAACCACCAAAATGCCCGGATACGGACAAAGTTGGCGCGAAGCTGCTCAATCGGAACCCCCGCCGCCGCCACCGCTTGCGCCCAGGTCAATGGTTCACGTTTAACCTGCTGACGAGCACGAATCATCGCCCGTGCTCTCGCCAGATTATTCAATATTGGCCGGACGCCGCTGCGGTAAATCACCCCAAGATCTGAGAGGGGGTTAACCAATGCCACCCCCACTTTTCCTACACGCCGCCACGAAGAGGCGGCAGGCTTCTGCTTACCATGCTCAGTTTGCATTCGCGGTTACTCCTGCGCTCATCTGATTAGACAACTGCTGCAGCTGCGGCGCATATTGCGCTTTGGCCGCCATGGCCAGCTGCTGCCCCGCAATCACGTTCGCTTTTCGCAACTCGTTTTTAATGCCCAGCTGTAGCCAGTTGCCCAGGCTCTGGACGCGTACCAGCTCCCGCGTCAGGTTATCGCCACTCATTGCCTGCAGGTCAGTTTCATAAGCGGTATTGGCGTACCGCCGGCCAACCTCGAACGCCTCATATTCCCGTTCGCTCATCACCCCGGACTTCTGTGCCTCCGGGCTCGCCGTCGCCGAGAAATACTGGCTGGCCGACGGGCTTTGTAACGACTCACCCAATGCCTCACGGGTTGCGGGGTTAGGCTGGCTGGCTGCAATCAAGTCCAACTGGGGCTGCGAGGCCGCGCTCTGTATTGACTTATATTGTGTCAGCAACCCCTGATACTCGCGGCCGGTGGCCGATTGAATATCCCCCTTCCCCGGCGTGCGTCCGGCATCATGACGGGATGAGTTTTTCATGTAAGCCATCGCCGCATCGACTTGTTCCTGATTGAAGGTCAGATCAGGTGCTTTACCGACAGCTCCTGCACCATCCATGAGGGAACGCAACTCAATATCGCCGCCGGGCAACGGGGAGACCTGTGGGCAAAGATCCGTTCCCCCGTAAGTTGCCGCCTCTTCTGCCGTACAGTACGCCGCATGCACAGCCGCACTGCGATAACCCCCTTGACGGGGGGCCACAGGAAGAGATGCCACACTCTTGCGAACCATGGCGCTGCTGACCCCGCCGCCGCCGGACAGCCTTGATGCGCTGGAGCGTGTCTGCTTGCTGACCTGCGTAGCCATACCGGAAGCCGATTCGCTGCAGATACTGTCCGTTACCGTAAAGCTGTCACGAGCGCGCTCCAGGCGCTCTGTCTGACGGCCAAAGATATCGGCCTCTCGCTGCGCGCGTGCCGCTTCAGTCACCGCCGAGACTTGCTTGTCACTGGCCTGTACGATAGCGGTACCTATCTGGGTTTCCGTTGTGAGGATCTCCGCCAGCGTGGCATTGATAGTGCCCATTGCCGGCATCACCTGCATTTCAATCGGCGCACTGCCGGACACATAAACGGTATACGCGGCCGCGGGCTGGCTCAGTCCGAGACTGACCGCCAGCGCGACCACTGTCGCTGAGTATTTCATGATTTTTCTCGCTTAGATGTGATAGCCGCGTTTGGCAATAAGCTCTGAGGCAAGTTGACGCGTAACATTGCCGGCATCGACATCGCCGGCCTGCTTTCTTCGCAGTTCGATCAACTTCTCCGCAGTACCCTGCGGAAAAGCTTCGGCCAGAATGGCGCGCGCCGTTGACCCACCAACCTGCTCGTACAACAGGCGGCGGAGCGGACTGTCTATCGGTGAAGAGTTCAGCGCCCACAGTTCAAGGGGCCCGAGTGCGTTTTTCAATATTCTGGCGAGCGTGCCACCGCCCTTGATACGAAAAATGCCCAGGAACGGTACGCCACTCCCGTCGGGCGCCGGGCCAGTGCCGCAACGCTGGAAATTACGCAGGGTAACCTTAGGCACCTTGAAGCGGTCGACCAGCAGCGCTTCATCATCCGGATCGACTTCCATCATAAACAGTGAGTTAGCCGAGCGGAGGATGGCGTCAGGGAAGTCGCGCATATACTGGGAGGACAGCACGGTGCGAACCCCAAACTTACGTTGTTCACGGTCCTGGGTTTCAAGCATCGGGAAGATAAACGGCACTTTCTTGGCGTTATGCAGTTCGTCATACCCCTTTGTCTTCACTTCCTGATCCAGCTGTTCCAGTCGCTCGATATGTAATGCGTGATAACGCTTATCGACCGCGGCCAGTAACGCGTCTCGGTACTGAGGCAAAACGAAGTCACCGCCAGCCACCTGCCCGGCAAACAGGAACATGATCCCCGTTTTGAGGTGCCCCTCTTTACTGTCGTCGCCCATGACGTTGTTGAGATCAATGGCAATAACCCGGGTGCGGGGGTTAATTACAAATTGTGTGCGCCCAGCCAGCATCTTGAAGTCACCGACCGCGTCGTTCATGCAACGGAACAGATAATCCAGCAATTTTTCCTGGCTACCGTCACGCTGGATCTCGCCATAAGCACTTTTAATCTCATCGAGGTTCAAGATCCGGGTCATATCCGACAATTCCGGCACCGCCTGAAACTGCGCCAGCTGGGCCTCCCGAACGTACCCGCCTTCGAACAACAGATCGCGAACCTCATACCACACCGCTTTCTCCCACCAATCAGCATCGAACCGCTCGAACAGCCCTAGCTTATCCAAAGCCTCGTCAACACACGCCAGCCCCGGCAGTCCGCGGCTATAGAGCTGAGCACCGCTGGTTTCAGCATTGATAGAATAGGCTTTACTGATGGCACGATTGAGAATTTGACGGGTATCCCGCGCGTTCGGCGGTATTCCGGTCTCTGGATCGATACACATGGCGGTCAGCATGCTGAGTATCCAGTTGCGCTCAGGAGGGATCGGGTACCGTGCCCCCAACTGGATATCAAACAGGTTCCGGCAATGCGCCTTGTCGTTTTGCAACACGATGCCGATCACTTCATCTTTCCGCTCAGGGGGTAAACTGTCCCGCAGCAAAGCAATCTGCCCCTGCATCGAGAACCCCTTATCCACGCCGGCAAAAAACGGCAGATTTTGCTGGGCACTGGTGATTTGAATATTACCCAGGGCGTTAAGTAATACCGATTTACCCGTACCTGGTGAACCCGATACCAGGCTGGTCAACTTGTTCTGCTTACTGGTGGCCAGCCCCACAGGGTAAAGTTTGCCATCCAGCGTGGGGAACAGTGCGTTGCCATCGTCTTCCCAGGCGGAGGCCGGGCGCGTCAGTGGGGCCAGATTCAGCGCTTCGGATAGCGGCGGATACAGTGGATTAGGACCGCTGCCTTTGCTGGATGCCACCAAAGTGGAAACCCAGGCACGAACGGGATCGCCGAAGGTTTGTGTCACCTCGCATACGCCCCAGGACTGGAAAGCCTGTGTCAGTAGCGTCAGATTACGGGTCACCGCCTGCGGGCTGTCCCCCCAGGTGGCCGCCGTTATCGTCATCACGCAGACCGGTTCATTTCTATCAACCTGGGTGAGTGCTGCAATGGACTTCCAAATCGGTCGCAATGTCGGTACGAACGCCATAAAGTCGAGCGTCCCTTTTTTGACGCCCAGCGCAGCCATCCCGCCAGGCATCACATCCATGCGAACCCGCCAGGGCACCGCGCGCGGTACCAACGCTTTAAGATGCGCAAACGACTGAGGGGTTTGCGGCCCAAGAACAACAGACAAGGTGCCATGCCACACGCCATTAATGCGCAACATATTGCCCTGCGGGTGTACATCCTGATTCATCAGCTGGAAGTTCAGCCAAGGCGCCAGGAATGGCGTATGGTCTTCACCATCGCGTACGCCATGCGGCATGATAGGATCGTCCGGCAACAACGGCCGCCAGTGTTCGGAGGTGCCGGCGCGGTCAACTTGTTCGCGTAAGGCATGACCAACGGAGTGCGCGTCCAGGCGGCTCAGCAGTACACCTTCCCCGTTGTCCTTCAACGCCGTTTCTATACCGCTGAGAAAGGCGTCATGCCTGATTTTTTGCCCAACCATCTCAGCCAACACCGGATTTTGGCCAAAACGCGCATCAGGACTTTGCTGGATAAGCACCTTGAGGCGCTTGTTTTCGTCCATCAGTTCGTGGGCTGACAACGCCTTGCGCCCGGTATAACACACCAGATAGCAGCGTTCTCGTGACACCCAGGGGCTTATTTTGGCCACCCGCTCATCGAGAATTTCCTTCAGAGCAATACCGGTTCGCCGAATGGAGCGGTATTGAGGTGCCATCAGGCGTCTGACCTCTTCTTCCCCGCGCGAGGGATCATCCTCGTAAACCAGGCTGAATTTATGACCATGCCGGCGATATACCGCATTCAGCGATTCGGTCATGCGTTTGATGCGCCCCATCCAGGAAAACGGCGCATCAGGGGGAGCAGTTTCATCGGTGTCGCAAAAGCTGCCGGCGACGGAGAAGGCCGAACAATAGTCACCGTCATCGGTCACCAAGATATAGGGGGCCTCCAACTCAGGATGGCGTATACGATCATCATCTGTCAGGCGGATTACCGTCTGCAAATCACAGTAATCAGGTAAATCCCGCGACACGGCGAAGCGGGATGTTGCAGTAATTATCTCTTCAATCCAGCGGATCGGGCTCAGCATACAAATCACTCCGGCGGTAAGTAGGCAAACACCAGCTCGTTAAGGCCTGCGTCGCTGTTTTACCTTCGGGCAACAACAGCGACAGGTCATCGAACACATCAGGGGGAAATACGGGCACGCAGCCAATGAGGCGTTGCTGCAGGTGTGCCCGCTTGGCCGGTGGCAATCGCAACATGGCGGCGGCAAACTCGCCAACGCGCGCCGTTCCCCATGCCCCTTCCACTTCGCGTGCATGGAGCACCATCCAGCGCCACAAACGTTTTCCCTCACGTTGCTGCGCGCGATTGCCGGCAATCATCGCCAGCAAAATCTGACGCTGCAGATGAAGGACATTCGTCAGAGACGTGCCTGGGAGCCAGACCAGACGGGCATGCGCGGCGGTGGGGCTGTCGAGATGGCCAGTGAGGTAGCACAAGGTGCATACCGCATGGGGTTCATCAAACCCTGCTCGGGCCCCCTGCCACAGCTTACGAATATGCAGGCCGCAACATTGACAACGTGAACCTTCCATCGGCTGCGGCAACGGTGTCTGGGGATCGCCGCTGATATCCAGCGACAATGGGGCCGGCATTAACTGAACGTTAGTCATGGCAGCATCTCCACCCAATGCCGACCGGGGCATCATCCGAAATATGTCGCTGTGCCATAGCGCCACTCCATAAAAAACGCTCCGGAAGCCCGGAGCGCGTTTCGTTTAACCGACGTTGACCGGTGTCAACCCCACCTGTGTTTGCGCCCGTTTGATAATTTCCGGCACCACGATGAGGCAAACGCCAAACAGGATGGACGCTAAGATGTGCCAGGCCTTAACTTGCGGATTATCTTTCTTGTTTCTGGCAGCTATGAGTCCACCGATAACAAAGAAGACGCCAGCGAACTGCGCGATGGTCAGCGACGACTTGATGCCAGACTTCGCACCTTCAGCAGCCCGATTTGCCATATCAGCAATATCACCATCGGCAAATGCAGCGACAGGAAGGGCTGCAGCAGCCACGGATAAAAACGCACTAAGCCGCTGGCGTAACCATGTTTTCAGGAAATAAACGCGCACGGAAAGGTTCAGCATCATGTCATTAGGCATGATTAACTCCTTGAAAATGAAAATTGTTATTTAATGAAGGATGAGAGTGCGCTTACGCGCGGATGAAACCCGGCAGGCTTACAGCATGCCAAGGGATTTTTGCAGGGCATCAAGCAGATAAGGACTGCAGACCATCATGATACCCAGCGTGAATTTCAGGCTTCCGGTGGAAACGTCCTGGCTGGCCGATAACCCCGTATGCCCATCTTTAAGTGAGCGGCGCCAGGTCAACATCCCCTGCAGCGCAATATAAACGCCAAATACGCGGATCAGCGTCAGCATGGCGTTCGCGGCATCGGCCGCCACGCCAAAGGTACCGACATCCACATAGCTGATGGCGTCGAAGGTCGCCCCCTGCCACCCCACCTGTCTGGCGGCAGCCCCGATCATTTGATCTAACCCCGCCAGCCCGCCGCACAGCAGCAACCAGGCGATAACCTTCCCTCCACCGGCGGCCTGCCCCGGCGACTTGCGCGAAGCACTGGCGTGGTGGGCCAGAAAAGTTATCGCGCCCACCACGGCAAACAGCATGGCCAGCGTAAACCCCAAACGGGTAAACGCCCCCTGCACGTTGTGGGCAAGATTAACCAGCAGCTGGATAGCATCACTTCCGTTAGGCATAGCACTTACCTCACTTCAGTACGCCTGCGCTGGTGCTGACTTCACGCGCCTGCGCATCTATGCCGGTGATCGTCACTCGCCCAAGCCGATCGCCCGCTTTGACCGCCCAGGTTTTACCCTGCCAGTACACCCACGCCATGCCATTTTGCACCGCATCAAGCCGCATGCCGGCAAGCGCAGAACGGGCTCGAGGAACCGCACGGTCGTTAACCTGCGACACCACGGCTACGGGCTTTGCTTCAAGCACGGACAACCGGCCAAGCAGTTGGTTGTTCTGCGCCTGCAGATCTGCCATTTGCCGTTTCATCGCGGCCAGCGCGGTACTCTGCGTTTTAACCGTATCCGACAAACGGGAAATCGCCGTGCGGTTGGCTTCAGCAAAAGAACGGACACCACCGACCATGGTAGCGACGTCGTTTTGCAGTTGACCCGCATCCGCGCCCCCGGCAGGTACAACGGGTGCCAGCGACACTGGCGCCGGAGATTGCACATACTCAGATTCACTAAATGCTTCCGGCGTCGCTGCCGAACCGCTATCACCGCCATTCAAATCTGGGGCAAACAGATAAACTGCCGACAGTCCCAGTGTAAGAACGGCACCAGCCAGCCAGGGCAGCGTGAGACCAAACAGCAACTTGCGTTGCATTAAGCCAGGCCTTGCGGGTATAGGAGGTGTTGGCGGAGATTCAGTCGGGGTGGATACTGTCGGGGCAGTTGAAAATTCACTCATATCTATTCTCCCGAGTAATCTGTTGGACCAGATGCTCATGTGCGCACTCTGCGGCTTCCGGCCATGGGTTCATCGACGCCGCTTGCTCGATGTTTACGCTGGGCAGGCCGTTGAAGTAACTCTCGAGCGCAACGCGCCCCTTTTCAAACCGATGATCGGTATGCATAAGACGGTACAACTCGGACACCCTATCTGAAGATACCCAGTCCTGAAGCAACCTGGGGGATATCACGTCAGGCTCACAGGCGTGCAAGCAGGCCAGCGCACAGTTCAGCGCCTGCCGTAGTTGACCTTCATTTAGCTGTTTTCGAGTAATGCCCGGATCAATTTTTCGTGCCATGGGATAGCCCTTATTGCTGTTGCAGCCTGCGCTGCGCTTCGATTCGTGCCTGTGTCTGTGACCGCCAGTCACTCTCTGTCCGCGGCATGCTTTCCGTCGGTGTCACCACCGGTGATGTGACCATGGGCGCCGCCGTTGTCCCCGCGTTGACCGCATCGGTTGAGTAAACCCCGCGCATGAACTGGATCGCGACCACCTGTTGCTTATCGACAAGGACCTGTTTCGGCGGTAACCGTGCCGCATCACTGCTCAGCACGTTTGCCGCCTGGCTGGCGGCGCCGCCGGCAATAACACCGGCGACGGCTTTACCATCCGGGGTACCCGGCCGCGTCGTCACCGCATTGAAGCCGTTCGTTACCACCTGCGTATTGGCTTGCGCATACATCTCGCCGATACCGCCGATCCCCTTCATCACCGCCGGCAATACAATGCGCGAGAAGTAATGGTTATTGACGTGGGAGGCGACGCTCGGCACCAGGCTCTCATCATTCAACGCATACGCGTCAACCTGATAATTGACGCCACCAAAGGCCATCTCGGTGAAGTGGATCACGACACCATCTCCCGCCAACTTCGCGCCGGTGGGGGCTTTAAGTACCGCGCCGGCATAAGGCCCCGATACAAACTTCCCCAAGACCGGCGTCGTGCTGTTATCCGAATCCACACCAATATCAATCACACCCGGTCCGCGCCAGTAGGGAGGGATGACCACAGAAGGTGTGACCGGTGAACCTCCCTGACCGGCATTCAGCGAAGCCGTTTGCACCGATACGTTGCCTGGCAAACTGGCACTCCAGCTGCCAAAGCCCGAAACATCATCACCGCGTCCTCCGGGTGCATTACCCTCCCCACCGCCAAGTGCCTGAGCCAGTTGTATACCGGCGGGGGGTGCTGACGAATCCGCTCGCGGCGTCATCTGTGCCAGTAACGCATCCAGTGCTTTCTGACGCCGCTCGTCCTGCCGTTGCCTGTCAGCATCGGCCTGACGTGAGTCGCTGCGTCCCTGTCGGACAGAGGGGGCTACCGATGGTTTTCGCGCATTTGCGGCCTGTGAAGGCAGCGTCACCGGCTCCTGCTCCAGCGGGATAGACGCGATAAAGCTGCTGTTGCGTTGCTGCGCGGCCGTCACGCCTTCCTGGTTATACTGGCGCAGTAGCTCTCGATACGCCGGTGTCTCAGCCCCTTTACTGTGTACCGACGTCCCGACGCGATTGATATCAACCTGAGATGGCGCCGGCGGAGGTGTCGCCAGCCAGCTCCAGAGAAAATAAGTCCCCCCCACCAATGCCACCACGGCAGAGGCCACCAGAGTCAATGTCAGTTTTTTATCCCTTCCTGCATCATTTTCACTCGCCATGTCTTACTCCAGAGCAATGTTCAGCGCGGTGGTTTTTCCCATAACGGAAAACGTCACATAAGGCGTAACCGGCAACTTCCACAGGTGAGTGCCATCGGCAGAGGAAAGCGTCGCTTCAAACTCATCACGAATATCGGCGCGCGATCGGATGTACAAATCATCCCCCAGCTGCCATACCGTCGTGTCCGGTACGCCCCCTGTCACTTTGAGCCGCCGCGCCTCTTTAGGCGGTATGCCGTCAAGGAAGGTCTGCAGCGTACTGTCATGCAGGCCAATACGACTTTCCGGGATCGCTGTCGCTTTGGCCGCTGGCCCGCGCCGTGGAACACGCATATCGAGCCGGCTGTCTACCGTCCAGGTTTTGGCGGCCGTATCCGGTTCACCGCTGGTGACATTCAGCACGATGGGCACGGACAGCCCACTCAGATAAACGGTGATATTGCCGCTGACAAAAGGTTGCTTGGCATAGACCACCATTACCGGGCTGTCGGGCACCCAGTAAATCTGGAAGGCCGGATTCCCGCTGATCGGCGCTGCACCCAATTTCCAGGGAGCACCGGTGCTGTCGATAAACGTCAGCGAACTGGGGTAGTTCATTGCCGTTCGCACCAGGGGCAAACTGGCCCCCGGCGCCAGATCGACGGTCAGCGCGCTGATGCGTGGCACCACCGCCACGGGAGGTGATGTCATCGCTCGGTTCACCTCGGACTGACGCGCCCGCAACTGCCTGATCTCATCCGGCGTCAGTGGGGAAACGGCCTCCTCAGCCTGGGCATACAACGGTGAAGGTGGGGGTAGTGGATCGTTACCAGATAATCCGGCGCCATTCGGTAATGGTGGTTCAGATATCGGCCTCGCAGCCGGTGCCGCCGGCACCGAGGCCGTGGGCGCCTGACTTTGTGACCAACCCGACGGCGCAGAGGCAGCGGGTGCCTCTGCCCAGGCCGGCGCCGTCATCAGCGCCAGCAAAGTGCACATAAGGGTATTTTTCATGGGGAACCTCAGTTGGCGTTTGTCGAAATCATTTGAGTGACTTCAAGTCCCGCCGGCTTTTCCTGAACATCGGCGCGCTGGATGCGCAGAGTGAAGATAAAACGTTGGGCCGGCGTGCTGGTTTGCTGGCCATCAAGCTTGAGGGTAACCGGGTACTGGAATTCCCAGGTAAAACGATCGCCAAGTAACCCTTTGCTGCGTATGACGCCAGGCGCCACATCAACCGACAGGTTCATCCGCTGATTTTTCACTGCGGCAAGGATGTTTGACGATGTCAGGGCCTTGTTATAGCCCTCAAACCCCTGGTCGTTAAAACGCGGCTCCACGCGCGTCATCTGTGCGCGATAGTGAACAAAATCAAGCGTAAAGCCTTGACGTAAAGTATCGGCGCCAAATGCAGCGACATCCTCCGAGCTAAACGCCGGAATGTTTGTCGGTTTGGCAGGCGTCAGCCGTCCTTTCTCAGTTGCAAAGTATTTGACCGGGGGGTGTGCAACCTGCCACCCCAGATACCCGTTGAGGGAAAGTGACAGCACCAATGCCACGCACAACCACACCACGACGTTCAGGCAGCGATGAGCAAAAGCCGCGCCCAGCTCACGCTGGCGCTGCATGGACAGGGCGTGTGCATAGGCACGCGCCTCATCGTCTGAGGCCGGGGGTGCCATGTTCGGCGCCAATGCCACCTCGGCAGAACTTTGTTCTTGCGTTTGCATGGGTCTCCTTAACGCCCCGTGAACTCTTGCCACGGGTCAATGGTGCCGGGGATGTAGTCGTTGATCTTGTCAACGGCCGCTTGACAGACCTTCTCGGACACCTGGTTCATGATGTCGGCAAGGCTGGGAAACGTGGGCAGTTGGATAGTGGTTGTACGTATCCGCGACAAACAATCCTGTAACTGGTCGGAGGCATTCTGTTCTCGCGACGCCCAGGCTTCGGCGGCCCGTCGAGCCTGCTCATAACCGACTTTGCTGCCGGCTTCAGCCGCAGCCCCCGCACGGCAGGTGGAGGCAAAAGTGGTAGCCGGCAGACAGCACAACGCCGCAAGCAGTGCTGCGCACACGCTTTTTTTAAACATAAAGAGAGTCCTTTGCGGTCAGTGAGTTATATCGGGCGAGGGTCGCCCGGCTGCGCCTTTGGCGCTGCCGCCGGCGCGGCCTTTGGGGAAGCGTTCTCATCGCGCCAACGCTCGTCAAAACCCAGTCGGGAATGAAGCGCGGGCGGTAAGCTGGCAGGAGCATCCAGTTTGCCAATTCGAACCTGGCTATCGCCTTCCAGCTTGAAAGCGATGTTCTCGCGAGGTACGGGCTGGCCACTGCTGCGGTTGATCCCATTCCCACAGCCTACAGGTCTCGCCCCCTCAGGGGTGATCGTGTTGAACACCATGGGAGGCGCATCCTCTCGGCCAGGTAACGTTACCAGCACATGCTGATATTCTCCCTGATGGCGAACCACCCCCTGCAGATATGGGCCATCGCTGCGCACCAGGTATAGATCAAGATGACCATCCTGCGTCCAGCTGCTGGCAACCGGCTCTCCCGCTCCCTTATCCATGGATGGCCGCGGTGCAGATAACACATCACCGGGTGTTTGACTGCCCTGACCATCTGGCCGCAGCCAGTACACCCCTTCCTGAGGCACTGCCGGCGGTGGCATATCAAGATGCAGCTGGTTAATGATGGCCGACTGGATTTTGGCAAATCTTGCCGCATCAAATGCCGCCAACTTGACCCCATCATCCTGACCGGTACGTACCGTATCACCCCCGGTAGGGGTCAGAGACCACTGATTGCGATGCGCTGTTTTTGACTCAAAGTGGGTAACCACCCCCTGATCGTCTTTCTGCGGAACCTGCACGGTTACGGCTTCTTTCCCCAACCAGGTAAGCGTGGCCATTCGCCCAGGCTGAATACGGGTTTCACGTAACAGCCCCGCCAACTCCTTACCCCA
This sequence comes from Serratia sp. (in: enterobacteria), assembly GCF_052400455.1. NCBI lineage: Bacteria > Pseudomonadati > Pseudomonadota > Gammaproteobacteria > Enterobacterales > Yersiniaceae > Serratia > Serratia sp. (in: enterobacteria). Next base: position 46,039 of record NZ_CP185813.1, on the reverse strand, counting down.
AAATGTTTGCTTTCCTTCCCGTGTCCGCAGCGTAATGAACGCGCTTTGTGATTCTCCGGGTTCAAAACGGAAAGGGGCGGTACCACATTTGAGGACTTTGCCGGTGACACCCGCCGCCGCGGCTTTGTAACTTTGGTGAATAGCGGCAGGAATACCGCTGTCAGGCTGGGCGGCATTCTCTTGCTGCCTGGCTGCAGGATGATTCCGCGTCTCAACAACAGGCTCAGCTTCTTGCGGTGCGGCGGGCGGTGTGGAAGCTGCAGGACCGGAATGGAGCACCGGCGATGTGGCCGGTTGCGATACGGGGGAATTTTCCGGCATTGGCACGGCATCACCGGTGACAGCGTCACGAACTGGCACTGGCGTAGCCAACTTTTTCCGCGCATCTTCCAACATGGCCTGCTGGGCAGGGACCTTCATCGTCACATTAATTTCATGCCGGGCAATCAGGGCGATCGCTTTTTCCTGAAAAGCGTCACTGCCGGTTAATTCAATACGACCACGGTAATACTGTGCCGCCGTCAACAACGCCGCCAGTACCTTCTCATCGCTTTGGCTGGCCCCCTCCGCCATATCCAATCGGGAGCCCCGATCGATAAACGCGGGTTCGTTATCCAGTTTGTAGAGAACCGCATTGTCCCCCTGCTTTTCCCATGACAGCCGCTGAAGTAACGCATCCTTGTCTATCAACGCCACATCAGGATCAGCCGCCTCGTCGCTCGGACGTGACGGGCCCACCCAGATGGCATCGACTGCTGATGCGTTCTGAGCCTGTTCGGACTCAGAACGATGGGCCCATTGTGATGCCGGTATGGCATTTTCTAGCTGAGGTTCACTGTGTTGGCGCGGTGCCGCATCCTCCAGGTCACTGGCCGTATCGGATGGTATCTCCCGTGTCGGTTCAACAGCCTCAGGAATCGGTGCAATGTGTTCTGCAGCATCAACCGGTGCAGGTTCTGGCGCACTTCCTTCAGGATTAAGCCGTCCTGCCAGAGAAATAGGCGTGTCGCCGGAACGATCGGCTACATCAGAAACCACAGGGCCTTCTACAGGTTCGGCGCCCATATCAGGTAACGGTACGCCCGATGTCTCGGCTTGCGCGGCCCAGGACGCATAATCGTTAATATCGATCGGCGTTTCATCGACTACGGGAAGGTGATCCACAATCGGCTCAACAGGCCCGACATTGGCCTGAGGCGGTTCTGTCGGCATCGGCGGCACTGCCTCAACCGGTGAAAACGGTGGTTCTTCCGGAATGGGCAGCGGAGCGCCATCGGATGGATGGTTCATTTTTTCTCTTTCCTCTTGGATAATATCCAGTGCACGGGCAATGTTGGCGGTCACGAGCAAACGTAGCCCATCCAGCCCTCGCGACTGGTGAAGGTCATTGAAATCGGTCAGCCCCAGTTTTTTTTCTGCATCAGTAAAGTCAGGCACAATTGCAGCACCGTAAGTCACTGATGACGCGGCCTGAGTAGCCATCATCACCCCTTTGTTCACCTTCTTTGCATGATCCAAATCGGCAAGGAAGATATGTGGGGTATCGGGATAACGCGCGTGCAGCACGTTGGCAATTGCGGCCATGTTGCCGGCATCAATGGTCATTACGACCGGCTGGCCAGTAGCAAGATTCAGGCTTCTGGCCGTGGCATACCCCTCGGCATACAACACTGGGGCGTCAGGCGTTAGCGGGCCACCCACCACCAAGAAATTCCCCTGCTTTGGCGCATCGCTGTAAAGCCGCTTATCGCCGTCAGGCGTGATGTACTGCAAGGTGCGAAATTCACCCTCAGCATTAAAAAACGGCACCACCAGGGCACCGTTTTGAGTTTGTCGCAGCTCCGGCGTCGGGGATATCCCCTTTCGCACCAGATAAGGATGGGTAGGGTCTGCGCCCGGAAGCTTGTCGTATAGCGCCTGCGCTTTCGCCGTCTGTCGGCGGTAATTGGCCTCTCGCGTCCGTTCAGCTTCATCGTGCGCCTGGCGAGCAGCCGCTCGAATGTGCAGCCGGGCAACGGGATCGGCTTCTGTTCCACTAGCTTTCCAATTCGTGACAGACTTTTCCGTCTCAGCTCGGTGATAGTTAATGAACCAACCGCCAGGGCGCCGATCGAGGAACCCACGATAAACACCGCTTTTTTGCCCCTTCTTATCCTCCAGCGTAGCGACGCGATGCCGCTTCCCATCCATCACCGGCAACCCTTTCACGATTAACCCCGCCTGCGTAAGGGCATCGTGAAATTCTACCTGGGCATCACCACCGCCAGTGCTGATGGTCTTGTCGGGTAACCAAGCCTTCACGAGCTCGATATCACACCCCGGTCGCGCATACCACAGAACCGCATCTTTATCCCAGGCCAGCGCCGAACGGCCATCATCAAGTAGCCCTGCGGCTTTGCGAGCCTTCTCGCGTTCTTCGTGACGCACCGCCAACCAAAGACGATTTTTGGTTTTTTCTCCCATTATGATCTCCTCGACTTCGATACCTCTCCCGGCACCCTAAAGGCCTTTATGCTAGTCACTCACCTTCAGTAAAGCGGCGGTACCACCACGGTCGACCCGACAGCAGTTTTCCACGCAGCAGATAGACCAACCGCGCAATAAGCACCGTCAATGTCCAACCAAAGGCCGACAGAATGCGGAAAAAAATGATGATGCCGCTGATCACATAAATCGTGTCCCAGGTAGGGAAGCGGAACCAGAACAGGTAAAGCAAAAATAACGGGGCCGGAACACCGTAAACATTGAGCCTGCGAGAAGCATTGCGCCAATAGCCCGGTGGCAAAGGTTCCTGCTCATCATGCATGTGAATGACCTCGCTCCAGTTCACGTAACTGATGGCTCGTCAGGGCAACGGCCAATTCGCTGCGGGCAATGCGCCCTTGTAAGTACAGGTGCCAGGCATGATCGGCAATGCGTCGTTTCTCAGTACGAATAATACCGTCAATGTGTTGGCCCCATCTGACGTATGGCATTTCCGATAGCCGTTCTCGCAAAGGGTCATCAAAAATAATGTATTCGCGCACGGCTTGCCGTTTGCCATCAGTTGTTCTTAGCAACTTCTGCACCACGATATACTGCAGCACCCCGAGCATGTCATGCGCAATTGCCTCACGGATCTCCGCCTGGAATAGGTTCAAACAGCGAGGAATGGCCTCTCCGGGGGAGTGAATATGCAGTGTCGATAGGCACAAATGGCCCAGCTGGCCAGCCTGTATCCCCGCTTCCACGGTTTCTCGGTCACGCATCTCCCCGACGCCAATCACCGAGGGGGCACGCCGCAGGTCAGCACGGATACCTTCAGCAAAATTAGCCACATCGCGACGGATCTGCAGCTGAGTCGCCGGCAAAATATCACCGCTCTTACCCAGAACAAACTCTATCGGATCTTCCGTCGTCGTCACTTTCCGGTCAGGATCATGATCGATACAGTGCCGATAGACCGATGCCAGAAAGGTACTTTTCCCAGAGCCGGTTTCACCGCCAATGAAGGCCAACCCCTTATGAGGCAGAACAACACTGCGCAGGTCATCCTCGATGCCCAACGAATCCAGCTCGGGGATCGCGGTCGGGATGACCCGCATGGTCAGTGCAATCGTCGTATCCAACCGCCCAGCCGTAGCCTGCACAAAATTACAGCGAAAGCGCAACCGTTCACCACGATCCAGACCATAGCGCTGGTACATGTCGCCATCGAGCTGCAGAGCTCTGTCGACTGGATAGCCGCCACCGGCCGTGGCCCGGACCTCCGGTTCAAAGATCTCGTCAATCAGTTTGGACAGGGTATCGTCAGCCAGCACAAAAGTGCTGGCTCGTCTCAATCGGCCGTGGTGGCTGACAACCAGGTGATTGCCGCCCTGGATATGGATATCACTGACACTCTGCTTAGCACACCAGACAAAAAACGTTTTAAGTGCATTACCATCCAGGCCGGTCTCGAAGGTATAGGGAATAAACTCAGCAGATTCAGTCATTTTCTCCCTCTCTGTGTATGACCGGCTTCCATTTCGTCTTATCAGGCACAAATCCAGCGTGCTCTTTAAGACGACGAACTCGATCACCCGTGGTCAACTTGCTGCGATCGCCACTGACGGTTTGTTGCTGCTCAGTCACCACCGGAGAGGTGATATAGCCCTGTTGCAACAAGCGTGAGTAAACCAACATGCCGCGGTAATCTCGGGTAAGGCGATTGAAATTGGCTTCCAATGTATGGTCAGCACTCTCTCGCCCTTCTTCCCATCCCTTTCGTACCGCCGCCTGCCACAGCGCTTTCTGGGCGCCGTTGGCCGGAATCACTGCCGCTTCAGGCCCATCAACAGCCGAAGTGGACAAGCCGGCGTTAAGCCAACTCCGCCAGGATGGCGGGTTACTGACAAAACGCTCCGGTGTGAGAATTTCATACACATGCGTAGCGGTTCTTATCTGATTCGGTGTGATATGGGCCACATCCTGCGCTTCACTGATCACCGGTGGTAGCCACCCTTGACGACTGATCAAGGTTCGGAAGTCATATAAGGCATCCAAGTTTTTGGCCACAGCATCAAGGGTTTGACGTAACTCCCAAGCACGCTGCGCTTTTCCACCTCGAAACCCCAATGTACGTCCAGCTTCTTCGAGCAGTTGGCGACGGGTTTCCGAAATATCCGACGATGATGGTTGTGATGGGCTAAGGTAACTGCTCATATCTGGCGGAGCCGATTCTAAAGGGGGTTGTGCAGCCGCCGCCGCATGGCCGTACAGCACACCATTAACGAATAGCAGCGTCAGAAAAGATCTTTTCATCTGCGCCCCCTCGGTTTTTCGGGTTGGGAAAAGGCCAGAGTGAGTTGCCCCGGAAATTCATGCAGTGTGGCCCGCCAGGCGGTTTGGACCTCAATCATTCGCAGCAGATTCTGGTAGGTAACGCCATTTACATGCAAATTAACCGGCAACGGAAGCCGCACGCCCGTCCAGTTAAAAGTCACCCCACGTTGCCGAGCCAGATGGGAAAGTAGCTCGACGGCGTCGCCATCCCAGTTAATGGTAACGCGTTGAGAGTTTGCATTAATACTAGAAGAATAAAACGGTGTTCGGACTTGATTTATCGCGCCAGATAAATACAAAGCATTCTGATTATTTTGAATTTGTGCGGGATTATATTGAGCATCAGTGTTTTTGAGCGGTATGACTGCAGTACTTTTTGCCGTGAGTTGACAGCCACTAAGCACCACAGGCAAAAAGAGTAACATGCAATTAAATTTCATGCGTCTTTATCCTGTATGTCTGACATTGAGGTTGATTGAATATTAAAAGACAATAAAAAAGGAGACATTCCGCCCCCTTTATTATTTATGCCATTTTATGGGTTGCTGTTTTTTGTTTTCGTCGACTTACTGGCCTTTCAATAAAAACATATGACAAGTATGCCAATACGATAGAAAAAACACATGACAACAAAAACCGTGGTATGCCATCAGCCACACCTATATCTTCAAAACGTTTGCCTATCCCTCCGTTCATTAAAGTATGAATGAGATATAGAGAGAAGGATATCTCTCCCAAAGTAACGAAGAACCTCGGCATGAATTTAGTTATAAGCTTATCATTCAGAACCACAGCAATAAACAAAATGGAAAGATACCATCCAGACATCGTTATGCCATGATTTAGCAATGGTGTATACAGAACGCAGTAAACTGCGATAGACATCGCCGCGACTAAAAAAATAACTCTAACATGATTATTTAAATTTTTTGTATAAGGATAGATAAGCCCAAAGGCTACCCCTACCAAAAACATCCATATTATTGGGTTGGTGATTAAGTTCATGTAAGCAGAGTTGAATTGATAACCACTCACATCCAAGGTCGGAGAATGCCCTGCCAACATAGGGAAAATAACCAGACTTAACGAAAACCCACCAAACAAAAGGAACCATCGATATCTTGATAGCAGACAAAATGCCATGGCCACGTAGAATAACATCTCGTAATTCAGTGTCCACCGAACTCCATAGAAACCACTATCATCTATATAGAATGGAGCATGATTCGGATCAATTGGGGAGAAGGTGATTGCACTTATCAAGTTACTTACTTTTTCTGGGTAATGAAAGGTACTCATAGCCCCAGACAAAAGGAAGGAAATTAGCAGGATAATAAAATAAGCTGGAAATATTCTTCTTACGCGGTGTTTCAGAAACACCCCCGCAGCCGACAGTCCTGGAGTTAACTTCTTAGCTGAAAGCGTGATAACAAACCCACTAATCAAGAAGAAAACATCAACACCAATAGCCCCCCACCCAAACAATTTATCCCCTAAATTAGGATAGGAAAGATTAATATTCCAACGAAAGTGAAATAGCATTACAGCAAGAGCAGCAAGCCCTCTCAGCGCTTGAACACTGGCCAGTTTATTTTTTTCCATAAAGACTCTTTAAATTATAAAATCAACGATCCATTATATTACACCGAACCGCGAAATTCCACTTTATAAACCCTTATGTCATTTTGCACAAATAGCAATGGACTGAAAACATGTAGTGCGCCATTCATTATTAGGCGTCACCACAACCCAGCTATTCGAAAAAACGTCAGGAAAGGCCGCATCAGGGGAGTTATGTGCAGAATCATTAGCTGTCCAACGCGACAGTCTATATCCTCCAGATACCAGTTTTGTTCCTGCAGGGCAATAAGCTCTAGCTTCCTTTAGGTTTTGACATTGCTCATCACTCGTCACGTTAAATGTATCTAACGCCCCCAAGGACTTCCATATGCCATTTTGGCAAGAGAGCAGTACGCCTTCTGGTGTCCTACCTACAAGTCCATTTGGGCCGCATCCCCAACCAGCATTTGCCGTGCCATCAAGCTGCAGATATTCACCGACAGATGCCCGGCCGTCTGCACGAACGCTCCCACCTTTCAGTTGGCCACCGGTATAAATACCTTTGTTATTCACCGAACGAATCCAATCGTTGTCATCCATATAAAATCCGCCACCGTGGTCTTCGTTGAGCCAGCCCTTACCATGTTTTGTTACCAACCAGCCGTAATTACTACGAACATCCCCTGCAGCTGCAATTCCACCTCCCGCAACCACACCATCCCGCGATACAACGTTTTGAGCATTTACATTCTGCTGATAATTACCTGTTTGTGCGTTGATATCATTAGCGGCATTCAGGTTGTTCCCTCCCATATCAATCGCAGTGTGCATCTTATTAAGATCGGGGCGACCATTAACCTGGAAGCGATACAAGCGATCGCTCTCTTCAGCCCCACCTGCCAATACATCGGACGTCAGGTAAGCGGCCAGGTGTCCACTCTGTCCACTTAGCCCCATATTCGCCAGGTTGACCTGCCAGCCACCGCCGGCGCCGTTGGCAACATTGACGGGTTCGATATACCCACCCAAGCCAGACGTGTTCTGAGCGATATAGCGTTGGCCCTTGAACGTAATATTTTGACCGCCGGCGGTCAAAACAAAGGCGACCAGCTTGTCGGTTTGCGAAGGATTGCGTGTCACGGCAAGAATATAGGTTTGGCCGTTATTGTTGGTAAGGGAAAACCCCGCCGGCAAATACCCTTTATCGCGCAGGGTCTGGCCGGTTACCGTTACGTTGCCGCCCCCTTTTACCTGATTCAGCAACGTATCGTAGTTATCTTTAACGTATCGACGGGCACCCTCGCTCACTGTGCTCAGGTGTGTCGCGGTCACGACCCAGGTCTGTTCTTCAATATAGTTGGAATATCGTTCCAACCCGATAGGGGCGGCAATCAACACGATCCCCAGAACGATGGCCATCGAGATCAACGATACCCCCCGGTTGATACGGGGGGTGACAATTTCAGCAGTCATAAGGCACCTGTTAGGATCAATTGAGGGAAACTACCGGCCAGTATTGCCAGTAACGCGAATAGCCAGGGAGCATAGGGTTGAGCCGTTTTGTCCGTCAGTAATGCCCCGACGATAAACAGCAAGAATGCACATCCGCTCAGCACGCTGGCGAGCTGCCAGGGAAACCAGGCGCTCAGCGCGGCGATCAAATGCACGTCGCCCATGCCGAAGCCTTCTTCCCCACGCAGATGCTTGGCGCCATAGTGAAAGGCATAGAGGAACAAAAACATGCCGATACTGCCTGTGAGCGCCTCAGTCAGGGTAAGTGCACTGCCAGGCAACAAGGTAAACAGCAGACCAGTCAGCCAAAAACCCGAGGTATATCGCAGCGGTAGCCAGTAATTGCGCAAATCAAGCAGCACCATGGGAATACCCCAGGCCAGCAGCCCCAGAATTCTGACAGTACCTAACCAGGGATGACCCACAAGGGCTGTTGTTGCGATCAGTGCAGTACCGGTGCCGACAAAAACTATTGTGACGCCTCTGACCTGCAGCCTAGTAAGGGGCGGGCCATCATGTTCAAGCAAGAATTTTTTGGCTCGATGGACCAACGGCTGAGCACCAATAAACAGAGTGGCGCCGGCGCATACCATCAGTAACGAGAACTTCAGAAGATACAAAGCCATCAGGCGGCACCGCCTTTAAGCTTCATGTACATCGCATACACTTTTCGCGCGTAAATCATACGCCGCGGGCCGTTGTTATCAGCGAATCCGGCGTTATAGGAACCGAGGCATTGCCAATTTACCCCGCATTGTTTGAGGTGCTTTGCCAATATCCAGGCCCCGATCTGTACGTTGAGACAGCTGTTAGTCAGCAAATCCTGCTCACTGCGGATGATGCCCAACGCGCGCAACTGGGGAATATGTCGGTCATTGATTTGCATCAACCCGAAGTCACGGCTGGTAACTCGTCCGGCTTTATCGCGATTTTTGCCAATGGCTTGAGGATTTAGGCTGCTTTCGACAGTCGCCATTGAGCGAAGTAATAAAGGGTCGACTTTATAGCGCGCACCTGCCTCGTTAAAACAGAACGCCTGTGCCGGCAACGAGAATAATAATGCCCAGCCCAGCACCAGACAGGCCAAGGCTCGTTGAAAGGAAAACAACATGAGAATGCACTCCAGATGGAGGCCGGCAACAGAACGTTGCCGGCAGGATGGGCATCAGGTGTTGCTGGTAAAGGTAAGGGTATTCTGCCCAACAGATCCTTTATCGGCAGTACACTGCGCCCCCACGGCGCTGGCAGCGATCGCGCCATTCGTCGATGTACCGTTGACCATGGTGGTAACAACACTCGGCGCCGCACTCAGTTTGGTGGCCAGAGTAATGCACGCCTCTTGAGGAACGGCCGCGTAAGTCAGAGAGAAGGAAGATTTCTGCCCACCGGCCGTTGCCACGGGTTGCACGGTGACAGCGCCCCCCCACAGGTTTTGCAACTTGGCGCTACCCGAGGACTTGGTGCCGACAACCGTCATGTTGGCCGGCGCGCCCCCGAACTGGATCAGGGCGCCGGTCATGGCGTCAGCGGCGGCAAAATTATAAACACCGGATGTTTTCAGCATGGTGCGGGTGTTGGTCAGAAGTTCTGCGGCATTATTGTACTCCGTACTGGCGTCGTTGCGGTTAAACAGCCCTCCGCCCTGGGTAATGGCGATAGCTAATACGACGAGGACAAGAACAAAATAAATAGCCGCTTCAAGCAGGGTAATAACCCCACGGTTGATTGCTGACTGTCGAGTTTGTGTCAGTTCCATTACTGTTTCCTTTAGGTTTTGATGAGAGTGGGCGGCTTAACGTGTGCCCACGAGGTCGTTGAGGTTTTGTGTGGCCAGGAGGATCAGGATCATGTAGCCAGCGTTGGTGCCCAATGCGATGTAAGAAAGCAAAGACGCCGTCCGCTTGATCCGGGCTACAGTTTGCACAAGCCAGGCCCGTGCAAAATTTTCAATAATGATTTCAGCGTTATCGCCGTCGGTCAGCAGGACCAGTTTGTCGATAGCACGCGGAGAGGGGAATCCGTAGCCGGCATTGCGCAACGCCAACCCAAGGTGGTCACCTTGCCTAACCTGACGCTGGGTTGCGGCCAATCGCTCATATAACCAGGGTGGTGCATAACGGCTCAGCATGTCGATGGCGTCTTCCGTCTTCACCTGAGCACGCATCAACGCACTGAAATTAAGTAAAAAACCTACTCCCAGCACGTCGCGATACACGCTCCAGGGCAATAGACGGTCCAAAACACGCTGCCGCACCGTTCCCGTCAAGTTCGGCATTGACCAGACGACGAAGCCAATCAGCAGGAGTACCAGCCCACCAAGAATAATTGCATGATTGACAAAGAATTCTGAGATGGTGCTGAGCCACCACAACGCCCCAGTCCAATTATCTCGGGCAGACAATGACTCCAGGCGGGGAAGGAAATAGACAGTGACCATCTTCATCATGGCAAACGTGGTTGCCAGCAACAGCATCGGGTAAGCCAACGTGGACACCAATGCTGATTTCATATCCGACATGCCCTGCACCACGGTGATCGCCCGGTATAGGGCAGCAGCCAGGTTGCCGTCCTGAACGCCGGAGCTAAGGATGGCGGCCTCCTGCCGGGGTATCCAGGACGCCAATCCCTGGTCGACTGACCGGCCCTGACGCAGGGCACTGAGCATATCCTCCAGGCAATAGACGACCGGCGGGCGTTTATTGCCATAGCTCCCTATCATTGAATTGATGGCTTTCTCAACTTTGAGGTTGTTGTCGAGCAGGAAAGCCAGATCCTCGTAGAGCGTCAGGCGGTCAGCGGTGGAGAATGTCTTTTGCGCCAACCAGCGCCCTACCCCTTCATTCATTGTTTCCGATGACGGCATCCTGCCCCGTAGCGCCGTCAACCGTTCGCGCAAACGGGAAATCATGATGCAGCCTCCGGGGGTAACAATGTCAGGCTGTCCTCGTCCAGCGGACTGATATAGTCCGCATCAATCGGGTCGACCAGTCCGTCATGGAGATAACGCATCAGGTGCTGACCGCGAGTGATACCGCCCAGCGCATTCACCCAATAACTGCGCGCAGCCAGTTTGCCCTCATGGCGAAACAGCTCCATGAATCTGGCATCGGGACGAATGACTTCAGCGATAACACGCCGGCCGATTACGCCTTTGTAACAGTGCTCACATCCCTCAGGATGGCGAAAAGCCAGCTTTTCGACCTGACAAAAGCGTTCAAGCAGCGCTCTTTTCTCCTCTCCCAGACTTGCTCTGACCGCCTCCCAGCGTTTCTTGCAGTGAGGGCATAACAGCTGCACCAGCCGCTGTGCGATTAACCCAATCATGACTTGAGGATCGGCCACCTGGCCCATGGGGATACCCAGAGTATCGGTCAGGCGATCAAGAATGCCGACCGCATCATTCGCATGCAGCGTGGTTTCCACCAGGTGTCCTGACTTAGCCGCCGTCAAAGCAGACTTAACCGAGTTGGCATCACGAATTTCGCCGACAACCATGGCATCAGGGTCCAGCCGTAATGCGGCAGAAATAGACCTGACCCAGGCACGGCTAACAGCGTCCGGATCGTTTTTATCGGCAATGATGGGGGTTTGTACCGCGCCCAAAATCAATCCTTCTGGAGGGTCTTCCAGCGTCATCAGTCGTTTTCGATGCCCGGTAAACGACAGGTACATTTCGCTGAAGGTACGCAGGGAGGTACTTTTCCCAGAACCGGTAGGGCCGGACAGGATGATGACGCCTTCAGGGCGCGCCAGCATACGGCGAATAAGCGTTTGCTGTTCCGGTAGAAAACCCAGTTCGTCGAGCGTAGGCGGCGTTTTACCCTCATCGGGCAAAATGCGCATGACCACATACAGACCGAATTCTGCCGGCGTATGCGCATAACGCGCCCCGAAGAGCTGAAGCCCTTGCAGAAACTCTTTACGCACCCGCCCATCCTGAGCGCGATTGGGGTTAAAACTCTTCTCGGCCACATCGCACATCGACATCACAATCGTTGACGCCAGCGTCATCCCTTCCGCGCAATCCAGCGTTGTCACCGTTTCAAGATCGCCATGAACACGAAATTGCACCACCGTCACATCATTCATCCCGATCAGCAGATGAATATCACTGGCGCCTTTCATCTTGGCATCCTTGAAGAAGCTAATAATCTTCGCCTGTTGAACGGAATATTCGTTAGCGTTGGGGTTCTCAGTGAGCTGGCTTTGCTGCATCTCTTTCAGCTTATCGAGCTGAACCCGTTTAACCTGCAGCCTGGGGTGTTTTTTAAACGCGCCGGCAATCTCTGACGTGACGGCCAGACTATTATTGTGTGCGTCAGACACATACAGCGTCGGGGCATCAGTATTGGTCAGATCTAAATGGATATAGGTTGAACCACGTTTCTCATACATATGGGTTACCCCGCAAAGGAAAGAGAGACCAGTGTTTGGTTCTTCCCGGAGACCACGACTTCATTGATGTTGATCCGTTTAACAACGAACTCCGTACCCGGGATACGATTTCCCACCTGCACCGTAACCTGATTGCCGTTGCTGAGTGCCAGCACGGCCGTGAAGCCTTTACCCGCGCCGGTGATCTCCACAATTTGCGGCGGTGCAGCATCTTGCACCGCGCCCTTGACCTCGGATTTGTTGTCCTGAGAAGGTGGCGCCGGGTTGAACGGCTGATCCAGTGCACGGTCATACCCGTTCTTTTGCAGTTCATTCAGCGCTTTGGCCCTGGCCAGTTGGGCCTCATATAGCACAGTCTCTGCCTGGATGGCTTCCAGTTGTTCAAGGTCGAACGCTCGGCCAGCCTTCGCGCGCACGGACATAGTCGGCAGAGGAAGATCCGCTGGCGTGGGTGATTTCACCGACGGTGAAGCGGGCGGGGCCGCCGGTATGTCAGCGACCGGCGCGGCGAAGACACCAGGTGCTATCAGCACCAGGCACAACGCCCAGGGTGTTACTCTGGATTTAGCGGTTGGCATACAGAAGTCCCTCAATGGTGTATTCCAGACGGTTGTTTTTGAGCGTGGTCGTGATGCTGGTCGCCCTTATTCCACTGCTGTTGAAGCGCGTTGGCGCAAACAACCGATCGGGCGGAATATTTGTAATGAACGTGAAGCTGTAGGTGCGCCACGGCAGATTTTGTACGTCGCCCTGCGTTAACTGCGTGCTTACGTCCATTTCGCTTAGGCGCAAGCGTGCATTGATACGCTGGGCATAACTGGTTAAGCGCTGAATTTGCTGGTTGCCCGGGAGAAGATCTTCGGGATGTTCAGGAGGAGAAATTGGCACCGTTAATGCAAAAGAGGCATCGTCGGCGCTACCGGGAATATTAAAAACGGGGTGAATATTTGAACCATAGAGCGCGGGTAACCGCAAGGCGAAATCCTCTACGGTGACACCGTTCGACAGAGCGTAGTGCAGTATGATTTTGCCCTGCACATCACACGTTTCTGTAATGAATAACGCGCCGGCAATAGAAATCTGCGGCGCTTTCCAAACGCTTCTGCAGGCACTGAGCATCGATGGAAACCGCGGTTGTGTAGCCCAGGGTTTCAGGCTGTCGGCCGGCGTCTGTTGTGCCATCTGCTGCCTGGCCATCAGCACGGCCTGAGCCGCTGCTATGCGCGCCTCTTCCTGGTGTTTCTCCCAGGCTGAATACCCCACATACCCGGCGCCCAGGGCCACCACTGCTATGCCCCAAAGCCACAGCACCTTCGGGTCATGAGTCTGACTCAGCCGGGCCCGGCGCAAACCGACCTTGCTATCGACCAACTCGGAGAGCGATTTATCTTCCGTTTCTTCACCGGGAAAGAAGCCGCCAGGAGCATATATTATCCACCCCGAAGCAGGCGTTGAGGTGATCGCCAGAAAATTGGACGCCGCAGTGCGTACAGCCGTTTCATCCCCCACGATGTCACCGAACGGGGAAAGCATGCCGTCACTGACAGCGACGAACCAGTATTGCCCGTTGGATAACGGGAAAACGCCATAACACGCCTCTGGCAATGCCGGCAGAACCGCCAATGCCATCGATGCCATCCCGCCTCCTTTTCGTGCTGCCTGGTCGGCGAGGTTAACAGTGCCCAGCAAGGTGCCTTGTGCCTGGCCGTCACCAGTTGGCAATGCTGCCCAATGCGTAGCCTTTGCCTCCTTAGCACGCAAACGCATGCTGCGGCGTCCGCGCAGCGGCAAATACTGCCAGTGCAACCCGGCCACAAGCCAGGCGTTCCCATTCTGCAGCGTGTAGGTAGTCTGTTGTTTCATGGCTTATCCCAAAATGACCGGAGTGATAAGAATGACCAGCATGGTTTTGTTATTTTCGCCGTTGGCACCGCCGCCGAGTCCAAAGAAGCGGAAGCTGCCGACGCCCTGGCGATTTGCGGTGTTGTTGAGAGATTGGTAACCACTGAGAACCAACGTTTGTCCGGATTGCATAATGACGCGCTGGGTAAAGGTTTTGAGGCGTGTTTTCATCAACTCAACCGACGTTTTTTCACTGGTGAACGTGCGCATGGTTGGGTCATCTGACATATTGATCGCAAACTGCAGCTGCATTTTTGGCGACTGGGGCATCAGGAACGGCAGCACGGTCATGTTGAAACCGGTTGTGATCGTGGATTTGGTAATACTGCTCGATGAACCGACGTTGGCCGTGTTCTCCGTAGTGACGTTGGAAGCATAGTCCTGCTGCAGTGCAACCTGGATCGGCACAGCTGACAGGTTAGTGGTCATGCTCGAGGCCTCTGTCATCACGCTGACGTTCGCTTGCTCCGACAGAGCTTTGATAAAGGCTTTGGTGCCCGCCCCTTTGCCATCAAGGATAGAAACCCCACCGTTCAACGCATCTGAAGCCGCGCCGGTAAACGCGTTGGTCAGGGACAAACCGACGCTGCCACTGTTGAATACGGCGTTCCAGTCGATGCCGTACTGATCCTGAGTGCGTTTTTCGACGCTGTAGACCTGCACGTTGAGTACGACCTGGCGGTTGAGTTCTTTATTGCGGTCTTCCAGATAACGGCCTATCTGCTCGAGAACGCGTGGCGTATCCGTCACCGTCAGGACGCCGGCGGACAAATTCATGCGACCGGTACCGGGCGTTAACATCGACTTAATGGTATTGGTGACGTCCTCGTACAGGCTTGATTTGATTTCCATCTCAGTCGCCTGAGAGGTATTGGAGTCACCACTGAGCCCACCGCCGCTGCTGTCACCCGTTGCCCCCATCGATGAAGTGGTTCCGCTCACGGTTTTAGAGCCAAAACTCGCCTTGCTGTCCATGAACATGACCGGGAACGTCCGGGTGTCGAGATAGAAAATGGCGATCCGGCCCTGCTCATAGCGCCATGACAGCCCAAGACGAGTGGTGACATTATCAAGCAATCCGCCCAACTCCCCCTGCCAGAACACGCCCCTGAGCGCAGTGCCACCACTAACGACCGGCGCCGCGCGGGCAGATGAACCGCCCAACGCGGCTAATGGCACCAGCCCATTTGGGTCTGGCGCCGGAACCGGGCCACTTATCTGCTCAGTTTTGCCACCAGTCGGTGCCAAGATAGCCTGCGCATCAGGCGTCACCACCACCGGCAAGCGACAACGCTTACTGATGAAAGCACTGACTTCCGCCAGTGTGATACTCCCTGGACGATTAATGGCCACAGCGCAAGGAGGCAACAAACTATTGCCACCAGGCTGAGCATTTAACGGGTAAGGGTTGATCCACTGAGAGGTTAAATCCCGCACCACAGAGCCCTTTTTAAGAGCATGCAGATGTTTATCTGCCTGATTTTCGTCCCGTGAAACTTGATTATCGATCTTATCGATGCGCTCAAGCGGCGCACAGCCGGAAAGCAGCAAACACAACGTCGCCGCCAACCCGGTCAAGGGGAGGTGTTTTTTCATTGTTAACCTTATGAGGAGAGATTAGTTGAGGTACACCAGGCTGCCGTCAGTAATGCTCGCCGGCACATTAACCTGCATGTCATTGCCAACGCTGTCGATAAGCCGTCTTCCGACGACTTTGCCAACCAGCGCGGAATGTCGGCTCTGCGCCAACAATGCCGCCATCAACCCAGGTTGATCTGGCTGATAGACATACACACGACCAGCCTGCAAAACATTGCGCAACCCTCCAACGGATGACCAGCCGAAGGCGCTATCGGGGATCACACCGTCTTTTTGTGCAGGGTTGATATAGCGCCAGTCATTGATGTCATTGATGTAACGGATGGTTTGAATAGCGCGCTGACTCAGCGTGCTATCCTGCAGCTGAGTTCCAGCCTGGTCATGGGGAGAAATGTTGACCCACACCAGGAACCCCAGAAATACAGATAAAATCCAGTAAAACATCAGATTACCCTCCAAAGCACTATCCAGAATATGGTGCATAGGACGATCACGCCGACGTTCACTTTGCCGCGATAACTCATGCAAACCTCCAGGAGATAAGGCTGCGAATGCAACCTCTGAACAGAAGGGGAAGGGATCTTACTGAATGTCCATCAATGGATTTCCTTATCATCAACCGAGATGACACATTGGACATGGCGAATACCGGCATACAATGGCACTTTCGCCGTACCGTATAAGGTGAACAGACTATTCAACGCATCCCGGAAACTGCCTTCAAACTGGAGTGGGGCGTCGATACGGTAATTCACCGATGTCAACCAGGCGACAGTCCAGTTAGCGACACCAGGGGTAGAACACTTCTCTGCCGCCGCCCAACTGAAGAGGGTATCTTTCAACGTGCTCCCTGCTTCGATCCGCCAAACCTTTGGTTTAACGACCGATTTTGGCAGTGTTAACGAAGCTGTAGTTTTTACCGTCGGGGTTGGGCTCGAGGTGGCAACCGGCTTGCTGCCACCAAATGGATTACGGCCAGATACCACACTGCCTTTCTTATCAATTACCACTGGGGTTGAGGACGGGGTAACTGATGCGCTTTTGGGCGAATTTGCAGCCACGGCGCCGGGAGTAAATTCAACAGATTTGGCCGTGACGGAAATCCGTTGGGCTGACCAATCGACCAGCGCGACCTTGCCCTGTTGCTGCAGCACGTCATCCAGCACAAACGGCCACTGATCGTTACCACGCCATTGCAGTGAAGTGTGGGCATCCGGTTTAAGCTCTTGAGAGAAAGTCACTTGCCATCCAGGCGGGGTGATCTGCCGTATAGCCTGACGGAGCGTTGAAGCTTTGCCCGGTTTGGCAAGCGTCAGACTGGCTGGCCGCTCTCCGATATAGCGGATAGCCTGCAGGGTGGGTACCGGCTGACCTGCAAGCGCTCTGGGCTGAATGACCTCCGGCTGACGCCTCAACGATGTGGCTGCTGGCCTGGACTCAGAAACCGCCCGCACCGGTTTTAAACGAACCCGGCTGGCTTGGGCCAGATCCGCCTGTGCTCGCTGAATTATCGGTATTTGCTCCTGGATCAACGAAGTCACAAACTCTTGAGCCGGAACGCGCGGCGGCGAAGATGGGCTAATAGCACATCCACTCAACACCACCGGCGCCAGGGCAACGGGGAGAAATATTTTCAATAGAGTCACCTCAATTACGCAGTGGGATAAACAGGAAACAAGACAGGGGATATTGCTGAATAACGATGTCAGGAAGTTTATTTAGTAACACTTCGGCAAAGAATATTTGCACAGGCCACCGCACGCTCAAAAGGCCGGGTGCGCGATGTAGGTAGAGAGGGAGTTATAGCGGAGGATGATAGCCTGTACTTTTTCTTAACCTGCACTTTTGTATTGCCCAGATAAAATAACGTATCGCGTCTAACTCGCTTTCTTTTACGCGATCTATTTACTTTCTCTATATCAGGGGCAATTTGTGTCGATAGTTCGGAGAAATCACAGGAAAAATTTTGTGATGAGTTTAACGTTCCTTTTGCCATCAACATCTCCTTATCCGAATGTAAACTGCTGTTCAGGCAAGCCCACTCGTTAGAATGGACTTGCACAAATCTCTTTTGCGTCAGCACCCTTTCACTGCCAGTGTTGCCCGTTCACGCCCATTCACCCCGCCCTCGCGGGTGGTGCTAATCTTCTCTACAGGCAGATCGTACCCATAGATACATTGCTTTTTTGCATAGGGGTCTTAACAGTTACAGAATGCTGTCCGACTTTCCATTCGGGGTTACTCCCATTGAAAAATAACATAACCGCTAAGCGGATAATGTGTATAAGTAACCCCGGTTGTTAAAAAGCGGGCACCACCTTTTTTCAAAGGCCACGAGCACCCCATCCCAACGGACGAATTATTCATTTCGTGATAATTCCTCACGGGCAATCACCCAAAATTCAAAAGATTCCAGGTAAAAGAATGCCCTGCGAGTTAACGCCGTATATTTTTATAATCACTAAACAAACTAATAAAATAGAGTTCCCTGGTGTTGGATCTCTATAGGGTGCTACTTGGATTCATCAGAAAGGAAACGGCGGCCAGGCACCGCAATATCTGTAACTGTTTTTAGATGATCGGCAAGTCGAATTGTCGCCTCTTTAACTTTGCTACGACCTGAGCGCTTTGCGGCCTGAGTCAGCAACCGATTAACATCAGGGCTCATTTCGATAACGGTCTGTGCGGCTTTCCATTGTGACTTATCAGTCATTTATTATAATTCCCTACATCTTCAAAAGAATTATGGCGAGATTAATCCTTTCTCCTAAAATGCGAAACCCCCTTTAAAAGGGGGTTGACGTATTTGTTAAAATGTGAAACTAAGATTCAATTTGGTTGCAGGGTGTCAATGGCTATCAACAACTCAAGGTTTAGCTTAAGCTGGATCGCCGTCCCCATCGTAGATATCGACGTTAAGTGCATTCGATGACATGCAGCTTTGAGAGAATCTTTGACAGTGTCCTCGGATACGTCTCGAAGCTGTGCAATCGTTCCCACAGGGATTCCTGTCGAATACATATAGGCGGTGGCCAACTGTGTGAGTGTTAAATCCGGAAAATACTTGTGTAATGCCTTAAATTGGCTAGGATCGATGGCAGCCATGGCAGCCTCCCGTACAGGTTGTTATGGTTAGCTGGTTGTACAGGCCTTCAACCCTGTACAATCAGCGGCTAATAATATGATTTACATTAATTATCTCGCTTTACTTTTTATCTACTGCTCTGTTTAAGGACGTGGTCCCCAATACGAATTCACTGTTGGTGCATCATCGTCGCGATCGTCAGCTTGACGAGATCCAGCAGGAGCGTCATAACCCATTTCTGGTCTAAAGTGGCGATGCTCGAGAACCTCGGAGCGACCGCGCTGCCAGTTGTCTGTCGGCCCGAACACCTCTTTTTCTTGCTGGTAATTCAGGCGACAGCCCTCAAGCAGTACGCGGTCAACGAAATCGTCGGTGCCAACAATTTCAACTCGCTCACCACTTTTCGTGCCGGCAATCTCTGCAGCCAGGTGGTAATTCGCGGTGTCCTCGTAATCCTCGAACCCCGGCTTAATCTCAACCTGGTCACCACGATCGACTACAGCGACAACCCCATCCCGCAGGTATTCAATTGTACCATTCCGGTGCAAGCGAGTTGCATGGGTAGACCGTTCGAGCACCGGTGAGTCATCAGCAACACCAAACACCAATACGCTGTCTTTATGCTTATTCGGTACGGCGGCTTTCGCTTTACGCTTCTCACGATACGCCCATCCACGCAGCTGGCTAATAGCGGCAACATCACCCGTTAAAGCTTCGCGCTCCACCCAGGAACGGTAAGACAACGGGCGATATTGGCCAGACTCAAACAGCCTCTTACGTTCCTCACGGATCTGAATTCGTAGCTCCGCTGTTGCTTTCATTCGCTCGAACTCGGCAACGCGATACATCAGTTTTCGCAGCAGAGGGTCGTGGTAGCTATGGCGAACATTACCCTTCATTGCCTGATAATGTGCGGCCAGTTCCTGATAGCGTGCTTTCACGTTCAAGTCAGGTTTTACCCATGTATCGCGGTATTTTTTATAACGCAATTTGAGGTCATCGCGTGCAGCAGCCCTTTCTTCACGACGCTCTTTTCTCGCCTCCCGATCGCGCACCTGGAATTCGGGTTGGTAGTGGTTATAGATTGCATACCCCCCTCTTCCAGGTCTTCAGAATCAAAGCGTGGTGGAGCTTCGAACGGACCAAAATACGGTTCAAGCCTAGTCTTAGAAAGAGACGGATGAACATCAGATGCTTTAACCATCATAGTATCTGGTCGCGCAATATCGTATATAACCAACCCGCCTGATTGTTCGCGTAATCCAAGACCATTGGCATGCATTAGAAGATGGAAATAGTTCCAGCTTGCAGTCTTGTTCTTGATGGCATCGGTAATTTTTGAGCGCACCTGCCGAACCGCATAATGATATAGGCTTTCTTTGTCAGAGAAGATCTCTCGCTTGGCAGCACCCTGTGGAGCATTACGAAAACGCCATGGTGCACGACGCAATGTATTGTTATCACCCCACACCCAACTGCCATTATCTTGTTTGAAGCCAAAACGTTTTTCCAGAACGCGGCAACACTGTTGTAAGGTGTCTGCATCATTCCACAAATTGGCCGCGCGATACGTTTCCGGATTCACACGATTAACGGCGATATGGCAGTGAATATTGTCGGTATCACGATGAATAGCAGTAACAAATTGGTGATTTGCCATCCCCAGCTTTTCCAAGCAATGGCGAGCGCTATCAAACACCTGAGACGGCGTCGGTGTCTCATCCTCTTGCCAGGATAAAATGAAATGATAGACGGGGTCTTTACAGTGTCTATTCTGCGCAGCAACCATATTCATTTCAGCTGCAGCTGTCTCCAGTGAAAAGCAATTTGTTTCACATTCAACGCCCCCGACAATGACTTGCTCACGCCCATCAGGAAAGCTAGCGACAACCTGCATAGATGAGAAATCATTACGCCGCTCAACATAGTCTACCAGGCGATCAAAAATGGCCTGACTGGAGCGTGAAGAGGTCTTTTCAGTCTTATCGGGCGTGATTACGTCATCAGGTTTTTTCTCATCCCGCAGACTCAGGTAGCCGACCAACTTCATAAAGCTGGTGCCGCCGTCACGTCTTTTTGGTGGGATGATAACGTTCATAGTGCCCTTATTCGTTTGCTGGTACGAGATTCAAATCCAAAGCGATGATGGCCTTCTTCACTTCGACCAGTACGTCAGAAAACTGCTTACTGAGTTCCTGGGTCATCTGGTCTTGCATTTGGGTGTAGAGGTGTTTTTGTAAACCACCCAAACGAAGAAGTTCGTTCATCAAGCGTGTGTCTGTTCGTGTCATTATCTTCCGGTTCAGCGCGGAGCGCCGCAGTAACTCGGAAGTGCTTATCCCTGCAGCCTTGGCCTTGCCTTTGATGGCCTCAGCCTCCTCTTCGGTGCATCGGATTTGGATGATTATTCCTTTCTGACGCGACTCGCTTTTCGACATAGCTCAACCTCTAACTACTCAACCGGGGTGTCGGGGCGTAGCCCTGACCAGGTGTTTTGCATTATAGACTGCGTGCAGGCGGTAATGACAAAACATTTCCTGTCCGTCATTTTACTACGTCTATCCTTTTGGATGCGAGCTATTTTTCGCCTGATTAGGCGTCAGTGAGGGGGCGGGCTTGGCCTCTCAGAGGTGATATGGTTTAATGTGGTTACATCTACTATGGCTAAATCAGAGGGTTACATGGCAGGAACTAAATTTTATACTCAGGATCAGCTAGAAGAAGCAAAACTGGCTCTAGAATCCTTACCTGATTTGACACCTAACAAAATCAGCAGAACTGAACTTTTGGAATCACTAAAAGAAAGCATTATCGCCTTAGCAAGGTCAAAGGGATATACAGCATCTGAGATAAAATCAGCGTTACAAACGGTAGATATATCAGTAAGCGAGAAGGCGATATCGGATATCATCCGATCAACAAAATCTACAGCAAAAAAACGCGGGAGGAGTAACGTTAAGCAGGAAGCTAACCAATCATAATGAAAATGGCGGGGTTACCCGCCATATCATTGACTAAAACGACTTTAGCTTGAGTCTGATTTCACTTTGCAAGTTATTATTGAACAATGAGTTCACATTTACCGTGAACAACGTTCCCTTTTTGTAGGAATCTACATCAGCCCATTCTGGAACCTTATCACCATAAATTTCTCTGCACAGCGATATCGCTTTATCGATGAGTTCATCACTATAAACTCTGTCTATAGAAATGAAATTTATACCACCATAAACAACATTGAATGGACTTTCGTTATACTCGTAAACATCCTCCATGCTGTTAAAATATCCGCTCTTAAATTTTCTTGTTATCTCCTCAACTTTGTCACAAGTTGGGCCATCAACCCAACGCACTGAGATTGAGTTATAGCTTACTTTCTTTACAGAAAATTTAACGCCAGAAAAATTTTTCTTAAGCAGCAAACGAATATTTGAAGATACAACTGCTGCCACACTGCTATTATTATTTTCTACTTTTTTAAGGTGGGCAAAATCAGGTAGGAATTTCAATCTTTGAACCTCTGCCTCAAAGATTTCTTTCATATCTTTTTTTGCCTTCTCATTCCTACATTCTTCCTGTAATGCGATAGAAAGAATTTCATCTAGTTCTGACGGTGTACAAACGTCATCACAGATCTTCCACTGAACCCCCTGTAAAATACTTTCAGACACTTTACGAAGAATTTTTCCGCAATGAAACACAATATCAAGGTCAATTCTTTCACCATGAACCATTTCATTTCCAGGAAAATTTATAACATTTTCTGGTAGAGGCTCACCATGAACACCGAAAATTACGCCTCGGCCATATCCGTAAAGATTGGTGTAAACAGTTTGCCCAACCTTAAGAGATTTATTTTCGATTTTCATATTTAAACTCCATGATAAATAGCGGGGACATCGCCCCGCATAAATTAGAAAATTGGGGACAACATGCCGTAGCGTTTTAATGGTTGCATGATCTCATCGTATATGCCTCCATCAGATGTAACGATCACCACGTACCCTGTATCAAGGCAACGCCAACACTTTGAATTCAACGGGACAAATCGATAATTATTTGTACTTAACGCGACATTCTGAACTGGCTCTGTTTCTGTCACAGAATAGATATCGTAATGAACATTCTTACAATGCTGCCCGAATCTAAAGGCGGCATCCCATTCACTGCTTGCAAGGCACATGTAGGTGCAGTTTCCATGCATAGCACCATCACTTGAAGGCGCAAAAAATCGAACTGCGAACTGACCAAGGCGGCAAGTTTCAAAGTCATTGAGATCACATCTTTCGGAAGATTCTAGAGCAGCGGTGTTGACGTTTTGTGTGTTCATTCTGGTTTTCCTCTTGTCGATGGTTAATCCATCTCTCGGTGAGTTCCGTCGCAGCGAAGGGCAAAGGAGCAACGACGAACGGCGCAGTGCCAGGGCGACGACGAAAAGTTTTTTTGACCGAAGGAAAGAAAAAGTTTTTGACGGCGGCGTAGCGCTACCCTGGTACTGCGCTGGGCGACGGTGCTACCCCCTGCCCTCTGCGCCGGTACTTATCGAGTGATGGGCAACGACAGAACTTTGAGAATGAACACATCCGGCACGCCGGAACGGCGGGACGTCTCTAGCGGTGGCGCCGAAGGAGCCACCAGTGAAAGCGGCGCCGGCACTTGCCGGCTGTAAGCGTCTGCTGTTGACGTTGGCTCTCAGACCCTAGCCGGCAGGCCCGAAACCGCTCGCGGGTTCGGCGAGATTTGTCAGCCGCATACGGCTGACTAGTCGAGTAGGGCTGATGGTCGGGCGCATGCGACCGGCCACCGCAGGGAGCTTCAGCTCATTGTGTTTTTTTTCAACCCTGGTGAAAGGAGAAATAGGCGTCAAAGAAGGGAAAACATCAAACAGCGATATCGAATTAAAAGGGGCATTACTGGACTGAATCAGACCCAGAGGGCCGAAAGCAGCCGTGGCGAAGCCACAGGGCTTTTATCCGCCCGGCAGCAGTTAACACCTCAACAGTTCGCCACTATTTCTGCAGTTGGCACACTCAAGCCATGATCACCGAATAATGACAAAATGGCACATTGGTTAAAATGTATAATGATGGGGCATATTTTCCAGGCAGGGATTTCCCTGCCTGCCTCCTTAGGTCTGACTTACTGGTTACAAGCGCGGTGGCAACATCCCTGG
Source organism: Serratia sp. (in: enterobacteria) (assembly GCF_052400455.1). Classification (NCBI taxonomy): domain Bacteria; kingdom Pseudomonadati; phylum Pseudomonadota; class Gammaproteobacteria; order Enterobacterales; family Yersiniaceae; genus Serratia; species Serratia sp. (in: enterobacteria). The sequence continues at coordinate 22,010 of NZ_CP185813.1, read as the reverse complement.
GAACTGGCGCGCCACGATATCGTTAATTTTATTTACCAGATCGGGGCGTTTAAAAACGATATGCCCAGTCCCTTTGGCAAAGCCCTTGACGGTAAAATATTCAAGATCACACAATTCGCTGATTTTGTTGCCAGTGCCAAAGAAATCAGCGTATTTTTGACCGTCCCCTGACCTGAAGTCCGGCACCGCCTTCCCATCAAGCAAATAAAATGGACGCGCCAGATCATCGAGCAGTTGTTGCCCTTCCCACGTGAAACTTGATTGCCTGTGCCGCCATGTGCTGAGAAAGCGTTCTACGATGATCTTTTTCCCAAGGCGGCATGGGCTGTTGGTTTTGTAGTCCCATGACAAGCTACGAAATACGTCTATTACTCCTTTCTCAAAGGTAACAGTCTTATCGGCATTAAGTTGTTTGAACGTCGCCAGCACCGTATCAAGCGTGACCTCTGGGCAATCCTTGCTGTTCAGCTGGCGATCCCACTCATCCCGCTGTTTACTGCTCATCAGCGTGTACATACCGGTATCACTCAGCAGCCGATCCCAAACTTTCCGATCAATCAGCTTGGCAACCGCATCACCGTATTTTTCTGGTTTGCCTCGCCAATCCAACGCCTGTTTGACCACGTCGCTGTAACCATACAAATATTCTTTGTTGGCCGCCTCTGAAAGCTGTTTAGCAGCCGTATGGATCAATGCCATTCCCTCCATGAATTGAGCAATGCCGACATTTCGCTGCGCAATAATGCGGTCAATTGATACAGAGGGAATAACTTCCCCCCCCCTGGGAAGGATTAACGGTAATATCTGCGATCACGCCCGCGTTATCACGGGTCTGTTCTACGGTTGAAAATGTCATGTGTTTCTCCTCAATGAGTTGGGTAAAACTGCCGTCCAGCAGGACGGCAGTTCGTGTTATCAGGCGTAGGCCCGTTTCAGTTCTAACGTGCGCAATACCTGCCCCAGCTCACTACCGCGCATAGCCGGAATGCGTACCGGCTGGCGTTTACGCTGACATTTTGCAATATGCCGCCCCAATGCACGCAGTTCAGGTTTAACTGCCGTAGCCTCGAGGCTGTCCCGCAGTATGCGGGTTTGCTTTTTCGGCGCTTCGTCATTTGCCGCCAACTGCTTTACATAAGAGTCAGTTGATGTAATGATTGAAAATTCAATAGTCATAGTTTTACTCCAATCGATTATTGAGAGCCGGGCTAACTTTCCTAGGGGTAGACCGGCACGAGAAAGCAGCGGAAACGCTGCTTTTTTCATTTATGGATTTGCGTTTTTTGGTTGAAAACCTCCTTTTGATCACGTTGAATTGCGGCTGATTGTTCTTGTTCAACCGCCCGTAAAACGGCTTCAATGGCCGAGGCCAGTGCATAAGTATCGGGATAACGGCTACCTCGCGGCAGTCTGCGATTCGTTATTTCATTCAGGACATACAGGCATTCCTTCAATAAAATTGGCATATCGTTCTGACAGATAGCGTTCCGCCTCTCCCCACATCTTTCCGAGGGCTCCTGAGCGGCGGTTTTGACGTTGACGTTCTGTGTGTTCATTCTGCTCTCCTGCCTCTGGTGGTTAATTCATCTCTCGTCGGGACCTTTCGCGGCAAAGGGCGAAGGAGCGACAGACCTGGGCAGAAAGCAAGGGCGCCGAAGGCGTGCCATTTACCCTTGTTTTCTGCCCAGGGATGGTGCTACGAACAGCCCTCCGCGTAAGGGGCTGACGGGAGATAACCTCCATATCAAGAAAGAATGAACACACCCGACACGGCGTTATTACGCCGGGGCGTCTGCAGCGTTCCTCGCCCTGGCGAGGAACAGTGAAAAGCGGCGCCGGCACTGCCGGCTGCAAGCGCATGCTTTTGACGTTGCTGTTGGCTTTCAGACCTGAGCCGGCGGGTCCGAAACCCGCAGGGGTTCGGCGAGACTTGCCAACCGCTTGCGGCTGGCTAGACGAATAGGGCTAATGGCTGGATGAGTGCGGCCAGCCACCGGAGGAAGACCATAGCGGTTTAGTTATACGAATACTCCACTGCCATCTCGAGCGCCAAGCGGTAGCGAGCATGCTCCCAGGCGCGCTGACCGATTTCACCGAAGCAGCGTTGTGCTACGCGTTGCCCTCTGACCCAATATTGGATCATTTCGTAGGCCACCCGCGGTTTGTCCGGGAGTTTATAGTCAGCCCCGCAGCTTTGGACGAGTTCTGTCATCCGCCTGAAAATCTCATAAAGCGCCTGCTCCAGCTCGTCGGGTGACGTGCTGCTTTGCGCATACAGATCATTCAGGTCGTCTAAATAGCGAAACTCCATTTCCAACGCTCGAACGGCGGCGGGATATTGCACGCCGGGCTTTTCCCACGGCTCCGGGGCCTCTGGTTCGCACATTCCTGCCTTTTCACATATCTCGGCAGATTCTGCAGCGGCGGTTTTGACGTTGACGTTGTTGGTGTTCATTCTGGTTTGCTCCTTCTAGGTTCCATCTCTCAGCGAGTTCTTTGCGGCAAAGGGCGAAGAAGCGACAGACCAGGAGAAAAACAAGGGCGCCGGAGGCGTGGCTTGCCAGTACCTTGTTTTTAGAACGGGGATGGTGCTACGAACAGCCCTCCGCAAAAATTCGCAGAGAGATGGCCACTGGTGAGTAAGATGAGAATGAAAACCCTCGACACGGCGGAACGTCGGGGCGTCCTTAGCGATCGCCGGTAATCGGCGAACAGTGAATAGCGGCGCCGGCACTGCCGGCTGCAAGCGGGCCTTTCGCGTCAGCGATGGACGCCCGCAGGGGGGCGACGGCTTGCCGGCGCCATGCGCAGCACGACAGCGCGCCCGGACGCCCACCGCCGCATAGCATCGCCAGGCAAATCGTTCTGAATCAGCACATCCATGCCCGACCTTCACCGCTGCACTATCAACAAGAGCCTTCTCCCTTGCCGAAACCACCGACATACCTGGCACAGGAACCAAAGAGCAACAAGCCGCAGTGGCGCAGCCACTGCAGCCTGTTGTCCGGGGGTTAGCGGCCTAACAGGCGATTCGGCAACCGCGCCGCGTTATCGGTACGTGCTTCAGCGGACAACTCATCGCTGATCAGACTGACCTGCAGACGGGCTTCCCAGAACGGCATGGCCGCCCAGAGGTAACTATCCAGTTCGGCCAGACAGGGAAACCGCGCCGTCCATGCCAGCACCAGTCCGCTCAGGTCATCCTCGACAAGTCCCTGTTGCTGCGCACGCCGCACCCAGCGGTCAAGCTCGCCCGGCGTGATGAACGCCAGCTCGATTTCCGCCTGCGCCAGCCGCACCTGATAACGTCGCCGCTTGTGCCGCCGGAGTGTGTCATCAATGCGCGCCTGACGGGTGTGTTTCATCGTCAGCCGGTGTTCGAAGCGCTGACGGCGGCGGCGGTTCACTTCCGGGAACAGCGTATCGCGAGTGTCGCCCGGCAACGGGGAATAACAGTGCTCGCCCCGGCTGGCAATCAGCGTGTCGAGCGCGTCGATATAGTCTTCCTTGCGCGTGGCGCGGCGACGATCGCCGGGCCGGTAGGTCACGTCTATCATGCGGATGTCCTTGGCTGAAAGGGTGGGCCGCCCGGTTAACTGGCGGAAAAAAGCCGTGGCATACGGGTAGGCGGACAACCGTCTGCCTGACTCACGGCGGGCTTCGACCTGCGCGATGGCTTGCCAGACGGCCTGCCGATACGGGTGCCACGGCACCAGAGCAAGATGGTTCGGGATCACAGGCAATGCCCTCCCATCCGCAGCGCAACCGCCAGCTTTTCCGGCCGCCAGAACCCCATCCGGTAATAGCCGGCCACGGTATGCAGCACCCGGTTGACCGTGGCCGGGGTGTAATGCTCATCCAGGTACAGCCACGCCAGCGACTGACCACCGTCGAACGGCAGCGCCATTGACCAGTTAGGCACCTCCACGCCCGCGCTGCACAAATAGAGCGCCGTCGCCTCATCCCCTGCCGGGCTTATCCGGCACACCACCGGCACGCGCCCGCAGAACTCGCAACCCTCTTCTGCCACCACATGCCAGCCTTCCGGCAGCGCCAGCTGACCCAGCACCGCGCAGTTGAGCATCACCCGGTACTCCCTGCCCCGATTGCGGTACTGCTCCAGTTCGTCGGCGCTCATCGCCGTCAATGTTTCCAGATTGAATGCTTTTTTCATCGCTGTTTTCTGCCGCCCGCAGGGCGGCAGCTCCCTGTCGGTTACGCGGCGGCGCTGTTGTCAGCGTCATGTAAATCGGCGGTGTCATCGGCCACCGGCAGCAGGCACTCCGGCACCCAGCCGCCGGCGGTCAGCTCGTCCTCGGCCAGCTGCGCAGCATCCCCCTTCTTCATCTTGAGCACCGAGGCCGCCTGCGCCACCTTCCCGGCATCAAGTAGTGCATCGCTCATCAGCTCCTTGCTGATCCGCCCGAAGTAATTGGCTTTGGTCGGTTGCCACCAGTCGCGCAGCGTGAAATCCAGTGCGTGCTCGAGCGGCGTCAGGGCATCGCCGACTTTGCCATCCTTCTCAGGCCACAGCTGCACGGCATCCAGCGACAGGCCGACGCAGTACGCCAGCAGCGCCACGACCTCGGCCTGTTCCCACGTCAGCAACCATGTGAAATCGGTATTCCACTCCGGCGGCAATTTCGCTTCCCACTGCGCGTGCAGCTCGCCCAGCAGGCGATCGGCTCGGCTCCCTTCTGCCGTCGGGGCTTTGCTCAACAGCTCCGCACATTTTGGGGTCAGGCTGGTTTGAAGCAGCGAACTGGCGTAGCGTGAACCGAACACTTTCACGACCAACGTGTGGGTGTGCAGCGCCAGCGCGACGGTCGGGTTCTCGACCAGCGCGCCCATCACCGCCAGTGTGCGTTCCGCCGACAAACTGGTGATCAGCGCCGCCGACAGCCCTTTCTCCTTGGTTTTCGGTGCTACCGTTTCGGTGGTCGCCGTGCCATCGCCGTTATCATCAGCGCCATTCCCGGAGGTTGCTTCGCTCGCCCGCAGCACGATCCCGCGCTGGTAAACCACTTCCCCGTCACGCAGGGACGCCACTACCCCGCCGCTGCTGCGCATCGCCTGCGGCCATGAACGGATGATCGCGTGTGCGGTCAACCGCTCAATATCGGCTTCGACAGCGTCGCTCTCGACGTTCAGCTCGTGGGTATCGGTATCGGCATCTGCCGCCTCGAATGCCGCTTCCAGCTCGCGGAGCCGCGCTTTCAGCCGGGCGATCTCGGCCTGTTCGTCAGCGGTAAATTCCGGCTGCGGTTCGGCCAGCTCGCGGTACAGCTCCGCATCCTCACCCCACGTTTTAATGGCCGAAATGCGCCCTTCCGCCCAGTTCCAGCCCTCGTCCTCGGCCACCTGCTGCGCCAGCGCGTGCAGTTTTTCGCGGGCAAGTCGTTCCAGCATCGCCGATTCGGTCAAAAAGCCCTCGTCGGTAAACAGATCAAATTTGAAGGTGCCGCCCGCCGCCTCGTAGACCTCGCGCCCGACGAATGCCAGCTGGTTGTTGTCTTTGGCCGAGACTTCGCCTTTCAGCACCGCCTCGCGCAGGTGCTGCGGCGCAGCCGCCCACCCGTAAGCGTTTTCCCAGACGTCACACTGACGTTGATGATCTTCGGTGGCCGACAGCGCCTGCAGCTGGTCGAGGGTGATCTGGTCGTCGGCCAGCGCATCGAGCAGCACCGGTGCCATCGTCGCAAGACGCAGACAGCGCTGGACGTGGCGCGTGCTGAACCCCAGCAGATCGCCAATCTGTGCCGGGGTTTGCCCGTCTTCCGACAGGTCTCGGAACGCTGTAACCTGATCGGCCGGGTGCATTTGCTCGCGCTGGCTGTTCTCCATCATCGACACCACGCGCGCCATCGCCTTGCTGACGACCAGCACCTCAACCGGATAATCGTCGGTCACGACGCCGTCCGGGGTGGTCTTGTCGGCGTCTTTCTCCTGTTCCATTAACCAGCGCAGCGCCAGCGTGCGGCGCTCACCGGCGGCAACACCGAAGCGGCCATCCTCCATCTCGAACACGACCAGATTCATCAGCAGACCGGCTGAACGGATGGAAGCGGCCAGCCCCTCGATCGACGTCTGCGAGGACTTTTTCTTGCGCACGTTCAGGTCTGTCAGCACCAGCTGGCCGAGCGTGGCGGTTTTGCGCACGGCCTTGGCCAGCGCCGCCTCGATTTTTTCCGCGAGGGCGTTTTTCTTGGCTGTAGATTTGGCCGGGCGGGTTGTTTTGCCCTTGGCCGGTAAGGTAGACTCGATGTTAGACATAGTGGTTTCCTCTCAGTTATCACGTGTTGTGCCAGTCCCGATGGCGTCAGGACTGGCGGTGAGAAAGCGGCTGCAATGCCGCTTTTTTATCGCCCGGCGTTCAGGCTCCAGTGGGTCATGGTCATCTGATCGCTGGCGGCCACCGGCCAGCCCTTGACGATCCACACCGAAATGGTGTCAAAATCCCCAAAGTCCGCGAACACCTCTTCCGCCCCTGCCGGTACGACCGGCGGTTCAATGGTGCCGGTCGAACGACCGCACACCGCTTTCACGTAGCAAAACAGGTCATACACCTGCGGTATGGTCAGGTCACATTGGGTCTGTGCAGATGCTGCTGTAGGCTTCGTTGTCGCGCTGTTGACGTTTTGTGGGTGCATGTTGCATTCCTCCGGGTGGTTGATTGATGCCGCTGTGAGTATTCGCCGTCGCGAAAAGGCTGAGTCAGCGCGGCGGGGAGCGTCGGCAAGGGGCGGAGACAAAAAGTTTTTTGACCGCAGGGAGGAAAAGTTTTTGGCGGAGTGCATTTCACCCCTTGTCGCTAAGCGAAGCGCTGTGCTGTTATCAGCCGCGACGGGAAGGCTCACTGCGGCAGACGTACCACGGAAGAATGAACGGGCACCCACCCGACACGCCGGCGCGACAGCGGCCGGAGGGGCGGCCTTAAAGCGCCTGTGGCGCGGTGCGTTCCCTGCGCGGCGCGGCAAGCTTGCCGCTGCAAGCGTGCCCTGGCGTCAGTGATGGAAGCCCGCAGGGTGGCGACGGCAAGCCGGCGCCATGCGCAGCACGACAGCGCGCCCGGACGCCCAGGCACTACCGCATTCGCAAAGTGCCTGGTGAAACAGGAGCGGGAAGAGTAAGAAGAGGAAGAAAAACGATATTCTTGAAAGTACCAGGTAAGTAAGACAAGTCCGGTACATTCTCCGAATGGCAGCGCCGGCGGGCGGCGCAGCCGCACGCCTCGCCTGCCTGCCGCTGCAAGCGGCGCAAGGGGTTTTCGCGCGCTCACAGGTAAACCACTATGCCGCCCTACATACCGCAGGACGGCAACAGATCAGAGTTGATTAAGCAAGCCGTCGATGTTGTGCATGGCCTCCCGCTCATCCTCCGTCATTTCCTCGGCGCGGTCACTATCAAGCCGGTTGGCGGCAAAATGTAACAACCGCTGTAATTCCAGCTTGTTGACCGTTACGCTGCTTGTTGCGGTTCGGGCTTCCACGATCCCCCGCATGACTTCGCCCACAAATTCATGACCTATACCGCGGCGCTGATACTCGTCAATGTCGGTACACCCCATGGTTTCCAGTATTGCCAATACATCCTGAGGGGTGGGGTTGTGCTTCTCCAGAGCATACCGCACTGACTGTGTGTCCCATATCAGCACGGTGATCGGTTCTTCGCTGCCGTACTCACGGAACAATTCCGCTGCTACTTCTTTAACACTGCCGAACATATTATTTTTCCTCATTATTTTATACAGGGCGGCCATGCCGCCCTCGGTGAAAATCCTGTCAATCCAGCGCGCGAGTGATGTCGCCGCGCTCCGGGTGCGTCTCGATGTAGTTCCAAAGTTGCTCTTCCCGCTGCATCAGCAGTTGCACCAGACCGGCATTACCCCGATCGTGATGCACCCAGCATCGGCGGTTGATGGCCAATGCAGTCAGTACAATGCCGGCGGCGTCGCCGCTGACGGTTTTGTCAAACCAGTTGTCGGCGTTGATCAGGTGTACGCGGTCGCTATCGGGGGCCATATAGCCGCCGCCCTCCGGTAACCGGATGAAGTGCCAGAAACCGCCGCTGTACTGCGGCAGATAGCGATCGGCGAGCGAATACACCTGCATTTCGGCCGAGAGAAAATCGTCGCCGAACATATCCGGCAGAAATGACAGACGATCGGATTCGCATACCTGCAGCGTGATGGAATGAGCATGTTGCATGGAACTACCTCCAGAGTTTCAGGGTTCGCGACACCGGCCGGTGCCGTACCCATTCGAAAGGCCGGCCTCGAGGGCGGGGAACAAGGGCGCCGTCAAAGCCGCAGCGCAAGCCCGTTGCGCGGCTGAATGCCCGTAACGGGCGCGAACGGGTGCCGACGGCGAGCATCGCGGCCCTTGTGCCACAACCGTGCCGGACTAGCGTTTGGGTACGGCACAGGCCGTCACCACACCAGGGCGTCAAAGGAAAAGAATTTAGAGAGGTGTGGGCAGGCCCAGCCTGCACCCGTTGCGGCGCCGGCTTCGCCGGCAAGTGCCGCGTGGCGGTTCAACGGACGCGGGGCGTTCGATGCGCCCCGGCGTTCGCAGGCTTACAGCAAGGCAACCCGGGCAGGTTTCCCCTGCCCGATCGTATCCAGCCTGTCGTTCAATCCTTGAAATGGTGTTCCAGCTCGTTGATCGTCTTGTAAATTTCGACGTAACGATCGTGCGCGTCCCGCAGGATATGGCCGGCAAGGCGCTCTGCCAGCGCGTCACTGTTCCAGTAATACGTACTCACCAGTCCCCGCAGCCGCAGGTGCAGATCACACATGTCGTTGGACAGTGCCGCAATCGCGGCGCGCAGTTCTTCATTTCCGGTGTAATTCATCGCTGATCCTCCTCGTTTACGCCGCGTTCAGGGTGCGCAGACGCTGCAAGCGCTGCTGACCGATAGCGTGGTACTGCGCCAAAAGCTCGATACCGATATAGCGGCGGCCGGCCTTGGCTGCGGCGACGCAGGTCGAACCGGAACCGGCAAAGGGGTCCAGCACTATCGCGCCAGGTTGTGTGAAAGATTCAATCAGTGGCTGAAGGACCGAGACCGGCTTTTCTGTTGGATGATGACGATTTCCGGTGTACTCCCAGGGCTGAACGTCAGAGCGCGGTTGTGCCGGCAATGCCGGGCGCCCTTTCGCTAAGATATACGCACATTCATGCTGATAGCCGACAAAGGCCGATTTTGAGGCATAAGGTTTTGTAAACACCAGGTGCCCGACAACACGGAAACCGACCTGTTTCCACGCAGCCATAAAGGTGTCTACCCGGTTCCAGCCGTAGAAACTCACCGCCAGACTGTCGGGCTTGAGCACCCGGAACATTTCACGAAACGCCGGGCGCACCCATTCATCGTTTCTGTCGTTGGCGATACTGCGGCCGCTGCGGTCGGTAAAACCGACCAGGTAAGGGGGATCGGTCAGCACAAAATCGATGCTGTTTGACGGAAAGCCGGCCATCACCTGCACGGAATCACCCAGGACATATCGGGACATAAGGAATACCTCGCCATTCAAGGGGTGCAGGAGGGGGCCGGTACGGCCCCCGTTCCCTGCTGCCCGATGTCATGGCAGGCAGGCACCGCCGCGTGTCAGGCCGACCGTGGAATACCGAGTTGGCGGGTGTATCGCCGGCGAGGCTATGCCGCGAAAGCGGCTTGAAGGCCGGGCACAGCCCGCCGCCACGCTCTCAGCGGGGGCTGCCAATATGTCATCGGGCTGCAGGTGTGCGGTAACCACCGCGGAGGGAAGATCCGGATAAATGATCGGCCGCCGCAAGGCGGTAAGGAAAACGGAGCGTAGCGACATCCTCAGCAGCTACACTTAACCGAAAGTTTGAACAGAAGAAAACCAACAGGATAAGACATGGCCACCATGAAAGACGTTGCGCGCCGCGCGGGGGTATCCGCGGCCACCGTCAGCAGAGTGATCAACAACACCGCCTTTGTTGAACCCGTAACCCGCGAACGGGTGGAGAAAGCAATGCGGGAGTTTAACTATCACCGGAATGCAGCGGCACTGGCGCTGGCAAAGCGAAGCGGCAATATGTTGGGGTTACTCACCGGTAACCTCGATGATCCGTTTTTCTCGCGCCTGGCGCGGGGCGTCGAAGATGTCACGCGAAAAGAAGGCGTCAGGTTGATGGTCTGCAGCGGGGGGCATCAGGCCGAGCTGGAAAAAAGCGGCCTCGACTTCCGGATAAACCAGGGATGTGAGGCTATCGTTGCGCACGTCACCCGAATGAATGAAGCGGACATATTGAGATACGCGGCCCACACGCTGGCCCTGGTTGTGGTCAATCGCTATTTACCCGCTATCGCCAATCGTTGCATATGGCTGGATAATGTCAGCGCCGCGCAAGCCGCAACCACGATACTGATCAACAATGGTCACAGAAAGATCGCCTGCATCACAGCCGATCTGCCGATCGACGATAAAAAACATCGCCTCGAGGGGTACCGTATGGCCATGGCCGGCGCCGGCATCCATGTCCCCAGCACCTGGATCATCAGCGTGCCCTTCAATGAAGAAGGCGGCGAACGTGCAGCTGAGAAGTTATTGGCCAGCGAGCAACATTTTACTGCAGTGGCCACATTCAACGATGTGATAGCCGCCGGCATGATCCGCACCTTCCATCAGAAACAGATAAGAATGCCGGATGACATATCGATTATAGGTTTTGATGACATCGCCCTGGCCAAGTATCTTCATCCTTCGTTGACCACGGTGCATTACCCCGTGGAAAAAATGGCAAGGCGTGCCGCCAGGCTCGCCCTTCAGCTCAACACAGGCATGAATACAGCGCCACAGAACAACCGCTATACCGCTGAAATCATCCTCAGAGATTCCGTAGCACCATCGCAAACAATGACCTGAGCCAACAAGACAAGCGATTTATCTGAGATCTGCATCACATTAACAAACCTCATGAAACCGATTACATGAACACCCATCCGCGCTCACATCCCCTACGAAACTTATTAGTTACGCTTGAGTAATTACCCCCTGACTGGAGTTGTACATGGATGACAAAAAAACGCTGAGCCTGGGTTTAGCGCTGCTGCCCATTGTGGCCATGTTGTTGTTGCTTATTATCGGCTATGGGCAGTTTGGCCTGCGAATAGAGCCCCTGCTATTGGTTTCTGCCGGCATTGCGGCCGCACTGGCCTGGTGGCAAGGTTACCGCTGGGACGACATTATCGATGCGATCGTCTCCAAGCTGGCGAAGGCGATGCCGGTGATCATGATACTGATCTGCGTGGGCGGCCTGATTGGCACCTGGATGATCAGCGGAACCATTCCGTACATGGTGTACTGGGGCTTAAAGCTGATCAGTCCGCAATATATCCTGATCGCGGCTTTCTTCATCACCAGTGTGATATCCGTATGTACCGGTACCTCCTGGGGCGCTGCGGGTACCGTCGGTGTCGCCCTGATGGGCGTTGCCGCAGGACTGGACGTTCCCCTGGCCGCTGCCGCCGGCGCGGTTGTCTCGGGCGCCTATTTTGGCGACAAGATTTCCCCGCTGTCCGACTCGACTAACTTTGCGGCCATCGTTGCGGACACCGACCTCTATAGCCATATTCAACACCTGATGTACACCACGCTGCCCAGCTTCGTGTTGGCGGCCATCGTCTATCTGATCGCCGGACATACCGGCGCCGTTGGCGACGTGGCCACGCCCGAGAAAGTGACCGCGATAGTCAACGCTCTTGAAGGTCTGTATCACTTCAACCTGCTCTTGCTCCTGCCCCCTGCCCTCGTCTTGTGGGGTGCAGTGACCAAACGCCCGGTGATCCCCATCATGCTGGCAGCATGTGCACTGGCCATTGCCATTGGCGTCGCCCTCCAGGGCTTCAGCCTGCAGCAAGGTTTAAACGCGCTAATGGACGGGTTCAACCTCTCCATGTTTTCCACCCAGGGATTTAACGTAGTCGGGATCGTTGACGATGTTCCGCGCTTGCTTAACCGCGGCGGTATGTTCTCGATGATGAGCACCATTCTGCTGGTCTTCTGCGCGTTTTCGTTCGCCGGCGCATTAACGTTGACCGGCGCCCTGACCATCATCATCAACCGTCTGCTGAAGGTGGTACATACGACGGGCCAATTGATTGCCGCCACCGTCGCGACCACTATCCTCGTAACCGGCGCCACCAGTGACGGGAAACTTGCCCTGCTTATACCGGCTGAGCTGTTCAAAGGCGCGTATCGCCGCATGGGGCTGGATAATAAGAACCTGTCACGAACTGTTGAAGATGCCGGCACCGTCATCGAGCCGCTGATCCCATGGACGGCGGCGGGTATTTATATGGCGACAACCCTGGGGGTCAGCACGCTGGATTTACTGCCATGGGCAGTCCAATGCTACGCCGCCGTTGTGTTTGCGCTGATTTATGGCTTCACCGGCTTCGGCATTGCCAGGACACAGCCTCAAAATGACCTGCAGCAAAAGGATGCCTGACGTGAAGACCAATTTTAACCAGGTAATTAACCGCCATAACACCGGCTCGGTGAAGTGGGACTTTATCGAGCACTATCTCCAGTTGGATGGCAGCGATCTGTTACCCATGTGGGTTTCTGATTTTGACTTCAAGTGCCCCCCTGAAGTCCAAAATGCACTGCACAGCCGGGTTGACCACGGCATATTTGGCTACAGCGAACGAGACGACCACTATTACCAGGCTGCCATGGATTGGTTCGAAAAGCGGCACAACCTGCAGCTGAAGCGAGAATGGTTTACGTCGGTCGAAGGTGTCGTTCCCGGCCTGGCTCTCCTTATTCAGATGCTCAGTAACCCGGGCGATGCCGTTGTGATACAAGGGCCCTACTACGGATCATTCGCCAAGATCATTACCATGAACGGTAGAAACGTCGTCGAGAATCCGCTGACAGAAAGCCCTCAGGGATATCAATTTGACTTCGCCCAGCTTGAAAGCTGCTTCCGGCAACACACGCCCCCGCTGTTACTGTTGTGCAATCCGCACAACCCTACCGGACGCTGCTGGACACGAGACGAACTGACGCAGTTGATGACACTCTGCCGCGCCCATGGCGTGACCGTTATCTCTGACGAAATTTGGGCAGACCTGCTGCTGCCCGGGCAGACGTTCACATCGGTCCTGCACCTGGATAAGGACTGCCAGGAACAGGTGATTGCAGCTACCGCTGCCAGCAAAACGTTTGGATTGTCGTCACTGCGGATCTCGAATTTCCTGATCCCCAATGCCCGGATGCGAGGGGCGTTCATCGACCGCCTCAACGCCCATGGCCTGGATGTCTTTAATGCGCTGTCGATGACGGCAGCCACTGCAGCTTATCAGCACGGCGAGGCCTGGCTTGACGATTTGCAGCGCTATCTGGCTGAGAACCGGCGCTGGTTTGAGCAGGCGTTAGGCTATGCCGCGCCCTGGTGCAAAATGACCCGGGCGGAAGGCACTTACCTTGCCTGGCTGGATTGTCGCGCCCTGGGATTGGATGACGACGCCTTACAACAGGCATTGATCCACACATCGAAGATCGCGCCCTCGATGGGCCACAGCTTCGGCTCCCAGGGGAAGGGATTTATCCGCATCAATCTGGGCTGCCCTCGTCAGTACCTTGAAGACGCAATCAGAGGGTTGGCCAAACTTACCCCTTAAACAACAGGCACCCGACGGCGCAGACCATACAACTCGGGGCCAGATAATGATGATAGTTAGTGCCCAGCTTTGCGTGGGCACACTCAACACCAGGGAAGTCATTCAGGGCCCGCATCGACCAGGCATAGGTTCGAGCGGGTACTGACCATCAAGGAACTGTCAGACTACTGACAGGCCGCGGACCACTAGATGGAAGGCTAAAATGGCTGCTGTTGAGACTGCACAATTTGCGCGTTACTTTGAATTATTCCCTGAGTTAACGCCGACACAAGCAATGACCTGTATCCTGTACTCCATGGGATTGGCCATCACGACCATTGCAGATCTGCGCGACGTATCACCTGAGACCGTGCGCAAAGTGCTGCAGGAGTCGCGCCAAAAACTCGAATTATCCAACCTGGTTGCCGTCACCAGCGCCGTCCAGGTGAGGCTGACTATGGCCATGATGGGACTGTATATCGACTTACGAGAGGAAGGAACCAAAGTCGCCTGAGTGGAAATATTAGTCGGCCAAAAGAAATACATTCGTAATTCAATACAAATACTTGTGTATTACATTTGTATTGCTATAATCTGCACAGATGACGAAGTTACATCCGCGTCTAAACGTAATACAATAGTATTTCATTGAGAGGGAAATCCCGATGACAAAAGCTCCTGTGCAGTCCATCCTCACACCGCTGAGCAACACGGTGGCCAGCATCATCGCCATCATGAACAACAAAGGCGGAGCAGGTAAAACCTCCACAATCACTAACCTCGCCATGACTCTTGCTCAGGCAGGCCGTCGCGTGCTGCTTATCGATGGGGATCAGCAAGCCAACTCAACCGAGGTGATGGCCAACGGCAAAAAATACTATGCGCAATATGGCTATACCATCTGTGACCTGTATAACAACCCGCGCTTCAATATTTTTGATGCCATCATTCCGGCCGTCAGCGGCGAAGAGGTGATCGATAACCTGTTTATTATCCCTTCAGATCCGTCGTTTGAACGCGTTATGGAAAATTGCCTGACACGTCATCACCGGGAAAAAATACTTTCTCGGCACCTGCAGCCCGTGATGGACAGGTTCGACTATATTCTGATCGACTGCTCACCCGGTCTGAACCTGTCGACCACCAATGCAGCCTTTATGGCCGATCACGTGCTCATCCCGGTCGATGGCGGCAGCTTCGCCCTGACGGGGCTGGATGTGGTTCTCGACTACCTGGACGAGATCAGGGAGACCCGCTTTACCCAGTTCAGCGTATTCCGCAACGAGTACAATGGCGCCAAGAAGAAAATGAATACCTATCTTCACGATCAGCTGGCCAGTAATGAGCGAACCAAAGATAACTACCTGAAAACCCGCATCCGCGCCGATGAAAACATTTCACAGGCACAGGTAGCCTGCGTACCGCTCTACTTTTATAACAAGGGCTCACTGGCCCTGAACGATTACCGCGCGCTGATGCGTGAACTCGAAACCGTCTTATCGAAAGAGGCTGCATAAATGGCTAAAGGCCCCCTCACCCGTCCCGCAATGGTCAAACCGGAACCAGCCCAGGGCGAGACTAAAACCCGCCTTTCCAACGTAAAGGTTAACCGGAACAGAACGACCAGCGAGAACCCGAAGACCATCCGTATGACGCCGGCAGAAAAAGTCATGTGCAGCGAGCTGGTCGATGAGATCCAAGATCTGACCACCAAGACCATCACGGACTCGACGGTGTTACGCGCCGCACTGTACCTGGCCAAAGAAGTTGGCCCGGAGAAAATGCTGGAGATGATCAAAGAGCACCTGTAATACAGGTGGATTACACAAGTAATCTTTGTGAATTACATTAAGGAGAGAGAACGATGAGCGCTATCGTGACCGTCACCACCGAGTTAACCCAAAGCCAGGCGCTGGCACTGGCGCAGTTCGTCAAGCGCCTGACCTGGTCAGAAATTCAAGCTTGTGCTGTCGATGAAGACGAGACATATGAGATGAGGGATGCCGTTAACCTCCTGCAGAAGTCACTGGCCGAAGCGGGTTTTAGCCCACGCTGAAATGATAATGTAGTCCTTATGTAATACATATGGACTACATTTTAAACAGGACACATGGACTATCAGAATATCTGCTCGCTAGATTATCTAGCCTGCTAGACAAAAAACTCTTGCAATACCCTTTTTAAATTTAAACTTACATTTTCATGAAAAAATAACTAGAAAAACATCAAACGAAAACTATACATGTAGTTTTAACCATTCAACAACTTTATCATCTGAAGGCGTTATCCCGCCATTTCCGATCTGATTATTAATGCTTTTGATTTCCGAATCCTTTGTTACCCCATAAGTGGGCTCAAGTTCTTTCACCAAACTGTCATACATGAAATGATATCTAACGAAAGCCTCTTCAGGAGAACGAATTTTTGGTATGGCAGAGGCCGTATAAAACATCGCATTAATAGCACCACGTAAATAATGTTCCAAGTTGGCAGTAAGGATATCTATATAGGGGCTAGAATCAGCATTGTGCACAATAGAATTACGTAATATGTAAAGCCTGTGTATATGCAGAGTCACTTTTTCAGCATGCCGAATTATCTTATTACCTAGGTCACGAGGTGTAATACAAAGCTGAATCAACTTATTCAGCATATACTTAGCGTAAGGATACGGAGCTAAAGCATCCAGCAATTGTCTAGTAGTATTCGCATTCTTCAGGTTAGTATAAAGCGTTGCTAAATCTGCGTTAACAAAGTCAATTCTCTCTCCATCTTCATCTCGTATATAAAGATTTAGATATCGAATAATCCCTCGTACTGCAACCATTTGTTTTACAACATAATCCATGCCCATACATGGAACAACTGAGTAAATGACATGTTCATCATGTCCAATGTTGTCTTTTGATGAAACACCAAGTGTGAGTGACTCAAGGGCAGACCAAAACGAGGTGAATCGACTTTCTTTTGAACGATTACAGACGCCATTACGTAAGAAGTGGAAGGCAGAGCTAATTTTTTTTAAGGATGCATCAGAAGAATTATCACATAGCTTTCTTATTGAGTTTATAAAATGAGAGAACTCACGCAGTGTAAGTCTGTCTTGATTTACATTAATTTCATTCTCAAACCCTTGTAAATCTATAGCATTTCCATCTTTGTCTGTAACGTTAAATGACTTATGTATATTAATATCACCATTGCCTATCATATATGCAACAACATCAAGGGAATCTGTTAATATTGAATCAGCCCGCACTCTAGCTGATAGAACAGAAATACCCTCTGTTTTTATTTCAATGCTTGTTGCCTTTTTATTTTTTATTGTTGTAAATGGTGTATACGTACACCCATTAAATTTAACAGGAGGGTTGTTGACCAATAGCATCTCATGCAGCCTGTCATTCTCCATAATCAATGTGACCGTATAAGGCTGCATTGGCGATGATATTTTATCCTTCCAAGAATTAAATCTGTCATGAAACTTAGGAATATTTTTCCCTAACAAAATACGTTGATAGAGAAGATAACATTCTGATAAAGGCATCCCTAACGTAAGCATGAAACTCATTATTCTATTGGATATATCACTAATATCCCCTAGCTCATCATCAGTAGGATCCGCACCTCGCTCAAGTAATTCTTCCAATACGACAAGGGCTTCTTTTATATATGATGTCTCTAGTAGTTCGACAAGATGAGTGATCAGACTTTCCATCAGGCTATAGTTTTTTTCTATAATACTGCGCCCGGAATCCTTCAGCTGATTTTTAGATACGATAAGAGCTTTTATTTGAGCAGGAATACCTTGGAAAGCGCCACGAGCAAGCACACGATCATGCTCAAGCAGTTCGTATAACTCCTCCGCAGCTCGAGTGCGTTTTTCGACTGCGTTATACTTTACTTTGTACCGGTAAAGATACATTAACTCCTTCAGAGCATTGAGAATATTATTAAAGCTAACGCGGTCAGTATCAATGCTATCCTTATGAGATAAACTTCCCCAACACTCAATGAAAAACACTTGCCTGGTAGTTAGCCCATCTCGGACAAGTCGTTTATCAAGTCTCATAGTAGTTGCGTCCATTGTTTAGCATGTTATAATTGCCAGTATATTAACGCATTTATGTTGGTTGCTGAATAAGTGACTGACAAAACCGAAAAAAACGGCCCTCTCCTTTTGACTGTGGATAGTTCCCGGATTGGATATGGGCCATACCTTTAAAAAACCGCCAACAGGCGGTTTTTTTTTTCCTAATAAACAAGCTGTTAAGCATCCAAACTCTAAACGGCGCAAAAACATCCATCTCTATGGTTCTTTGGACATAACAGGTAGAGTGTTTCACCGCCTGGTCACCCACGGCCGATCGCCGCCAACCCCGCTCCCGCCTGACGCGCCGATAAATCAGGGGATTTTTTACCTACCGCACGCCCCATCTTGTCTAAAATAGGGTGGTAACAACTTTCGCTAATTTCGAATTTTGTTACCTCAGCAACGGTGCATCGGCGATTTATTCCCGTGGCGTCCGGTCTCCGGGGCTGTCAAAATAGACGCAATCGGCAAGATTGCGCTACGCGAAAAATTTAAAGCGGGCAGGGGCATTACCCTGCAGATTTTTCACAGCGCATCGATGTAATACATCTGTATTTCAATTTTAAAACGCCGTCTGAGGGATGCGATCATCAGCAACCGGCCAGGCACCGACCACATGCCGGCGCCCAACACGCCGCTGGCCATCGGCCAGCCTGCAGGGGAACCTCTGCGGGTAATGTAATTCAACAAAATTACATATGTAATACAAAAGACATACAGAAACATTCTTCAGAGGGGGGAACCATGTTGATGACCAGCGCCGATCGGCCGGTTGCCGTGACACAGTACGAGACCGCACTCGCGCTGCGGCGCATGGCACTGCTGCAACCTTACCTCCCTAAATACCTGCTGGCGCCCGAGGTGGCGGTGTTGCTGCATTATCTGCCTGACGAGCGGCAGCGCATGTTGTATGCCACGTTGTGGAACACCGGCGCCCGCATTACCGAAGCCCTGACGTTGACGCCGGAAGATCTGCAGCTCGAGGGACCTCGCCCCTGTATCCGCCTGCGCACGCTGAAACAACGCCAGCGGGGCAGGGGACGGCCATCGGCAGAGGAAAAGATAGCCCGGATAGTGCCGCTGCTCGATGCCGGCTACGTCGATCAGCTGCGCCGGTTCCTGGCGACATTCCGCACCGGCCGGCGACGCCCCTTGTTTGACGTCAGCAGGAAAACAGCCTGGCTGTGGCTGCAGCAGGCCGTCGCGCGCGCCAGGGAAGAGGGGATTGAATTTGCGCTGCCGACCATCAATCCCAAGACGCTCCGGCACAGCTTTGCGATGCACCTGTTCTTCAACCATGTACCGCCAAAAGTGGTACAGACCTACATGGGCCATGAACGTTATGAAAGCACGGAGGTGTACCTGAAGGTGTTTGCGCTGGACGTGGCGCCGCAGCTGGGGGTGACGTTCTCGCTGGATCACCGCGAATACACGCACCTGCTGATGCAAAAATAGAATACCTATGTATTACACTGGTAATTCATAATGATGTGATATTGTATTACATTATATGTGCTGAAGCCGATGATAAGCGGGCTTTTATCCCGAGCAAGAACGTCGGTGCCACCTGTGTTAGCATGACGGCCATCCGTTATTTCGTGTGTCAGGATCATCAGGGAGAGTCATGTTGGGAGAGTTTAAGACGTGAAAATTGATGAGGTGGAAAAATGGCGTCCTTTCACCGATGCGGAAGGGAACACCTGGGACCTTTCCTTTCTCGACGTCCACGAAGTGATCTATACGCACCGCTGCGAAGGTAAGGCGGACAAGGTCTATAAATTCATCGTCTCCTACTCGTTTCACTGCTTTTGCAAAGATTACCCGGAACAGAGCGAAGAGGAGAAGCGGGCGCTGATGTATCACTCGCCTAAAGAGTCACGTCCGTTCTGCAAAAACCGCTACGGCCTGGCGCAACGCTACCTTAAAGACATGATACTGTCGTTGGATCGCCAGCGAATTATCCATGCCGGCTATGGCAGCTATGCGGTGATCGAGGCATTGAATGACGAGGGCGAGCGCTGCTATTACCACGTCCCCTTCAAAGCGTTCCGGGAACGGAAGAAACTCCGAATACACGTGACCAGCGCCTATGCGGTTGATGCCAAGCCAGGGGGAGGGAAGGTGGGTTTCTTTGTTATTGCCAGCAAGTTGTTGGCCGGAAAGCCGTTACCACACCCCTGAAATAACAAAACCCACCTTAAGGTGGGTTTCGCCAGAGAGAACTCTGGTATTCAGAAGCGCCTTTACCGGACTTGGCCTGACCAACTTATGTTGGTAGCGGGATGTCTGGGTTAACCAGTCTGCTGCATCCTTAACCATATTATAGAGACCTCGTGCGTTATTGCAATCTAATATATCTGATACAGTGTTATATCGCTTGATGCCAGGATAATGATCACAAAAGAAATACATCTGTATTACTTTTTATTCAATGCGTTGCTGGTCACTGTCCGGATTGCCAGTTACACTGAATGATGATGGATCGCAGAGTCCCTTTAACCATTCGTCAAAACGGGCAGGGCAGACAACGTTGTTAGACAAAACCAAATCCGTTACTACGGATAACACCACCGCAGCACTCAGCCATCTGGCGTTCTGCGCCCTGGCAGCATTGGGGCTCGCCCGCCTGGACGGTATCGCCGGCACGCCCTATGCCGAAAACCTGTTCCTGATCCGCTGGCTGGCCACCGCCCAAAAACAGAAGCGCTTTCCCAGAAGCGTCGCCGTGGATATCATCTGGCTACTCGAACGTAGCGCCCCTATGGGGCGAGCACGGCAGCGCTGCTGCCTCAACCGTCTTTTAGATCCTGCCTCACCTCAACGCCGGTGCCGTCTGACAGCCCGACCGGCCGCGAGGTGGGACATGCCCCACCGCCGCGTTGACACCCGCATAAAATGAGCACGCCTGTGGCGTGAGCCGGCTGGCGCCGACGTACTTTTCCTGCCCGATAACGCCCTGTAGACTCTGCACCATGTATATTCCGCGACCCGCAAAGCTGCTGTTCCAGCATGACGACGGCTGGAGCCGCTATCTCGACAAACACGGTGACACCCTTAGCGACTGGACCAAACTCGCCGTCGAGCGCATGCTCGCCTGCGGCACTTGTGCCATGGGTGTTCGCCGCTACTGCTGTGCCTCACCGGATTGCACCCATGCCCGCTTTTTCTGCCAGAGCTGCAAGTCCAAGGCCTGCAGCAGTTGTGGCCTCAAGGCCACCGAGCAGTGGATCGCCGAACAGCAGCACATTCTGCCCGACTGCGACTGGCAACACATCACCTTCACCATGCCGCACCTGCTGTGGCCGTTCTTCAATAACAACTGGCTCCTGCTCAATGATCTGTTTCGCTGCGCCACCCGCGCCATGCTCCGCTGGGCGCGCCAACAGGGGATCGAAGTCGGTATCTTCTGTGCGCTCCATACCTACGGCCGGCAGCTCAATCAGCACCCGCATATCCACGTCTCCGTCACCCGCGGCGGCCTCGACATCAAACACGGCACCTGGCGGCAGCTGTTCTTCAAAAAGAAAGAGACGCCGTGGTTTACCTGCTGCGCGACAACTACGCCCAAATCAACCCTGGAGGCCTGCCGGGCCTCGGTCATATCCGTAATGAAGATCGGTGGCACCGTTATCTGCATGCGCAATATCGCCGCGCCTGGAAAGTGCATTTTGCCAAAAAGACGCGCGGTGCCTGGCGCAGCGTGAAATACCTGGGCCGTTATCTGAAGCGCCCGCCGGTGGCCGCTTCTCAGCTGCGCCACTACCGCGGCGGTGCCGTGGTCCATCAGTATTACGATCACCGCACGCAGCAACACAAACGCCAGAAAATCAGCCTGGAGGAGATGCTGCAGCGTTACGTCAGCCATATCCCGGCCCGACACTTTAAAATGGTGCGCTACTACGGCTTTCTGGCCAACCGCAAGCGCGGTTCGCTGCTCCCGAAGGTCTACGACGCGCTGGCGATGACGGTACGGGAAAAACCGAAGCGACCCGGATTTGCAGTGCTGATGAAAGGCTTCCTGGGTACCGATCCGTACCAGTGCATCCTGTGCAAGGGCCGTTTGCGTTTTACCGGTGCCGTGGCGGGCGAGCACGCCACCAAACTGCTCTCTGCCCGGCTGCAGCGGATGGCGAAAAAACGATGGCTTCAGAGCCCGGCTCTGGATAAGTGTGCCTGAAAAAAGGGTTTTAGCGTAAAAACTCAACAAAAATAGCCTTTTTACGCATTATCACGCAGCTAGCCTTATCTCATGCAGCTCTTTGTCGTCACTGTACATGGCTAG